>JBBSVB010000082.1:0-9115 GCA_038233875.1 Actinomycetales bacterium
ACCACTTGGTGGATTTTCGGCTCCGCTCCCCCTCCGCTAATGTTCTGCGCGGTGGCGTGTCCGAGCGGCCGAAGGTGCAACACTCGAAATGTTGTGTGGGGTCAAACCCACCGTGGGTTCAAATCCCACCGCCACCGCCAGGGGGTTCCGACGAAAATCTGAACTCACACCGACGAAAGTCGAAAAGAGCCGTCTTCGGCCCGAGAAATCGGTTGCCGGGGGCGGTTTTCGGCGTTCCGGACCCGTTCCCGACACGGGCAGGCTCTCCCGCGAGCCCGTCGGCGACCGCGCCTGAGTCCGGGTCGCCGAGAAATGCCGAAACGCCCTGTTTCAGCGGTCGCTGAGTGACAGGGCGTGGGGGTTGTTGCGGGGTGTGGTGTCAGTGGCCTCCGGGTCAGGCCGCTTCGGTCAGGTCGATGACCGGGGGTGGGTTCGGCAGGGCGGCACCGGGCGGTGCGCCGGTGGGTGCGTTCTTGCCGGTGCGCTTGCGGCGCGGCACATACAGGTGGCCTTCGTCGTCGGTGAGGGCGTTCTTGCGGAACGTGATGATGCGTTGGGTGGCGGTCTCAGCGAAGAGGAACGCGGCAAAGACCTGCATGGCAGCCCACCCGCGCACCCGGCGGCGTCCGGGGTTCGCGAGGGCAACCTTCGCTTCGTCTTTGGCGGTGCCGTGGACTCCTTCGGTGCCTTGACGGAGCCGGGTGTAGAGGGTGAGTTGTTCGGGGCTGGCGAAGGGGAGCGACTGACGGAACTTTGCGCCGTCTTCGATGGTGACGGTGACGGTTTCCTGCTCACACACCTTCGGTGCTTGCCCGTTGGTGAGGACCTTCTTGTGGTTGATGGTGCGACGCAGGTCAACACGGGTGCCGTCAGCCTGACGGGTGGGCCGGTCGGCCTGCGACTTCGGCTTGAGGGCACAGATGGCGGTCGGGTTCGCACCAGCGGCAGGACAAGACAGCCGCTCCTTGATGTCAGCCTGACCGGTCTCAGCGTCGCGAGTCTTCACGGACTCCTTGTTCCGCATCCGGTACTCAAGGCGGGCCTTGATGCGGTCGTTGATTTCGCGGTGCTTGGCACGCCGCTCATCAAGGTCAGCAATCAGGTGCAGGGTGCGGAACTCCTTGACGGCATCGACGAGGTGGTCGGGGATGCACGGGGCGACGTACATGCCTTCAAGCAGGAGCATCCCGGACTTGTGTGCGCCTTGGACACCGGTCTGGTCGACGCCGTAGCCGAGTACGAGGTCGAACCCGGCCCGGCGGGCAGGAATCTGATACTTGGTGGCGTCCTGGTTGGTGTAGAGGATGTCGCCTGCGACAGGGCCGGGCTGGTGGCCTCGGTGGAGGACATTCGCGAAGGTCGCGCGGGCTGCACCGGCAGGGTCAACTCCGGGGACAGCGGTGTTGAACGCGAAGGGGAGGTGCGGCATGTAGAGCCGGTCGGGGTGGGAGGTGTCAGCGATGGTGAGCAGGTTCGCCTCACGCCCAAAGATGAACTTGGAGGATGTGCGCTTGAACTTGAGGTCGCCGGTCGTCGGCTCCTGACCCGCAGGTACGTCGTGAGGGTCACGGTGGTCGCCTTCACGGACATACCAACCAGCATCCGGGTCGGTTGACGCCTTCTCGTTGTCGATGCCCCTACCGCGAGCGAACGTTGGGATGACGGTCCCATCAATGGCGTACGAGTAGCCCTTCTCCTTCGCTCGGGTCCGAACGGACTCGGGAAGTTGCAGATAGGCGGCTTCAAGCAACTGTCCACCGAGCCAGTCCAGAGCAGCGGCACGCTCCTGCTGGTCCTCAATGCTCAGGTCCTTCTTGAGGGCTTCAATCTCGTCCCACGTGCGGTTCCGGTTCTTCGGAACGATGGACGGGTCGATGGAATCCAGAATGCGGTTGAACGCGCGCCGCACCGACGCGTCGGCTGCTTCCTCCCACTGCTTACGCTCCGCCGGGTCGGTCGGGCAGGTGGGGAACTTGATGTCGAGCACCGCACGCATCGTCGGGTAGAGACGCTCCAGCAGGTTCTCGCGGATAACGGTCAGGAGCAGCGGCCCACCGTCAGCAACGGTCAGGTGCATAGCCATCAGGATGGCCATGTTGCTGATTTTCGCCGGGCGACCCTTCTTGAGTTTCCTGGCATTACGACGATCTGTAATGAACGTCGCGGTTCCGCTGGCGGTAATGAACGCGACGGAGGCTTCGACAGTCCGGTCTGCGAACTTCGGCTTCGACCGTTCAGGGTGGTTGAGGGAAACGGTGGTGGCGACCTGCTCGGGGTAGGAAGCCCGGATGTCGTCGATGCTGCCCACAGAAAGTTCTTGGCGGGTGTCACGGGCGGTACGCGGCTGACCGTCAACGGCTGCGGGCTGCGGCTTCCGTCCGTAACCGACCTGCTTCGGGGCAGGCTGGGCGTTCCGCTTCCCGCCCCGTGGTCCGCGAGGTCCACCCCTGGTCACGGTGTCACGTCCGGGTCAACGACAAGGATGGCGTCACCAGTGATGCCGTGCCCACGCAGCGACACGGCACGCGCCGTAGGGGTCGCCTCAGGTACGTAGACGAGGAACGCTTTGAGAGCCTCGATGGACTCCAGCCCGGCAGCATCCATGAGCGTCGGCACAGGGGTGCCCTCGGTGAGGCGGGCAACGAGCCACGTGTTGCGCAGCGACCGTGCCGAGAACCAAGCAATCGGCGGGTGGGCGTGCTGGGTCGTCGCCAACGCCTGCTGCAATGCACGGGGGTGCGTAGGGGCGGTTCGCCACGGGCTCACCAACGGGCGACCCGGTTCAGCGTTGGTGACCAACTCCGTAAGCCGGTTCTCCCATACCCGGTCGCACGTGACAACCCGTGGGCCCCGGTCGCTCACGATGGTGACGTGGACGCCGTCCTCGTCGAACGTGACCGACTCGCGGGTGATGTAGCCCATTTCGCTGGCACGCGGTCCACAGCCGAACCCAAGCGTGAGCACGCCGAGGACACGGTCACGTCGTGTGATGGGGCGCAACCCCTGCGCCCACACCCACAGCGTCGCAACCTCATCGCGACTGTGCGGGTCGGTCGCTTCACCGGACTGGAGCGGACGCGTCACCGTCGGTGCCACGTACCCCTGCGAGAGACCAGTCGCGATGAGGTCGAGACGGCACCGCAGGTTTCGACGTGACGTGTCCAGCAAGTCAGTGGTGCCAAGGTTCAGGAACCGGTTACGGGTCCTCTGCGAAAGCAGGTGTTCACGCTCCAACGGCTCCGCCATCGTCTGCGCCCACCGCACCAGACTTCCGACAGCCGCCAGAGAGGTGCTCACCCATCCGCGTGCCACCGGCTGCGGCGCGATGACGAGGGAGTCGATGACGATGCCTTGGACGAGCAGCCGGGTGGCCTCGTTGAAGACCGGCTTGGAGCCCTGGTAGGTCCGAATCCGGGTCAGCGCCATCTGCAACGACTGCTCGGAGTCTGGGTGGAACGGCACACCACGCTTCGCCATCAGAAGCCACCACCCGGGTAGCGGCAACTGGTGCGGGCACCGGCGACGATTCGAACACTCGTGGGTGACCCACCAGTGGGAAGGCCACACGAGTTCGGCACCGTCACTGTCACGCTCTGGCGGCTGGGCGAGAGGACGCGCAGCAGGCCCACTGTTACGCCGTACGAACTGCGGGGCAGCGAACGGGTCAGGGGGTTCGGGTACGTCAGGGTCGACGAGCCGCAGTTTGCGGTCCGGCTTCCCGACCTGTGGTTGGTCGGACACGGGCGGTTCTCCTGGGTGACACCAACCCAAGTGGGCCTCGTGTTAGGGCACAGGCACGCTCGGGTCGTCGGCTTCCCGAATGCCGGGGACTCCGGCATCCGGTCTGCACGACGAACCTGAACGGAAACGCATACGGACGTCCTAACACACTCAGACCGGATGTGTCGAACATTTGTTCGAACCGTCCAATCGCCCGACTCCAGCCCGGCGCAAAGCAGCACCGCCACGCCACCGAGGCAACCAAGCCCCAAGGTGGTGACGGCGGCTGCGAGGAGCCGGACGGAAGAGGTGAACATGGAAGAAGGTTCACCCGCAGCGACCTAGGCGCACCACCGCAGAAAAGACCCCCGTCCGAACGTCCCCGGGCGATTCCAACCCCGCAGATTTTGCGGGGTACACCACCGATGTGGCTCCGGACGGAACCAAGCCTCAAACGGTCAAACCCGCCCCTGACCTGCGCGAATGCGCCAACAACCGTCGCACACGGCGGCGACCCCTGCGTGCCTCCGCGTGTTACGTCCAAGAGGTTGTTGCTAAGTCCGGCCCTGTGGGTTTACCTACGAAAGGACCCCACAACCTGCCGCTACAAGGCGAGCAGGCGGGGTAAATCAGTCTGCAGGTGTGCTGGGTGAAGGCCAAGCGCACGGAAGTCATCTGAACCGGCCCACATCAGTTCGAAACTGTTGTCCGGTCCGTGGGCTTCCAACTCCGGACCCGAGAGCCGGGGCGTCCCCACAACGTCGGACATTAGGAAGTAGCGGGCCTCACGCCCGTTGTGATGCCCCGACAGCAGTTGTCGGTCAATCCGGGCACGCAGGGTGCTCTCTTCCCACAGTTCCCGAAGCGCAGCCTCTTCAAAGGTCTCACCTGGTTCGACACTGCCGCCGGGCAGGACCGCGTAGTCGTTGCCGTCGTAGTACCGCTTGATGATCAGGACCTCGTGGTCACGACGCACGACGGCTACCGCCCGTGGTCCCTGCGTCTCAACGACTGCTCCCATGCTGCAACCGTTTCACACGGCTCAGACACGTCCGAACATCCTCATCTGCGGCGCTGTGCGGCCTCGCATCGACAACGTCCTCCGACACCATCTACTTGCCGGGGTGCGCCTTGCTCGTATCCGGAAAATCCCAAAACTTCGGACGCGGCACCGTCCCCTCAGCAACGTTGATCATGACGCGAATGGCCTCCTCGGCAGGTAATGCGCCCGGCAGCACCATCGTCAACGTCGCAATGTCCTGGGTCGTCAGGTTCGCCCGCCCACACAACCGGGCGTTCCACATGTTCATCGAATCCGACCGAAGGTCAAGGCGCGCCAAACCTTCCTGTCCCACACCCTCCACGTTCTTGTGGCCTCGCACCGCCAACACAATCGCGTTCTGCATCACCGCAGCACGGAACTTCGACACCAACAACGGTTCACCATCCGGGTCCGGCGGCAACCACACCCGCTCTGTCGCATCCAGACGACCGAACGATTCCTTCGGGGTACACCAGTCACGCGGTTGAGAAGTCACAACCCGCACCCTAGAAGTTGACTCCTCGTATACGTTGCCGTTCCGCGTGCTCCCGCGCGTCCCGTCCCCGCCGCATCAGCGGCGAACCGGCGGTCCACACCGGCCTCACCACCCAGACGGAGAACGCACCATGGCCAAGGCAGTCGTCGACAAACTCGTCCACTTCGGGTTCACCCCCACCGAAGCCAAAGGACTCCACGCGGCCTGGAAGAACCCCAACATTCAATACCTCTTCACCGAGGTCGCCTACGCCGTCCACGATGCCGGAGGAACCGCCGCAGACGCCCTCGACTTCGTGCGACATGGACTCCCAGCCGAAAGCGCCGGGTTCTACCAACACCACGGCTTCACCGCCCACCAAGCCCACTCCCTCAAGCACGGACGAGGGCACGACACCCTCTTCACCGAAGGCGCGCTCGGCGCACTCAAAATCCTCGAACTCGCAGCCCCACGGCACTACGTCACCAAGGTGCTCACCGTCGCCGACGGCGACCAAGAAGCCAAAGACCTCATCCGACGCTACGAGTCCGTACTCATGGGCAGGCCACGCTACGAAGACGGCGACGAACCCGACACCATCTGGTCCCTCGAAGAACTCCTCACCAGCATGGGCGCAGACGAGTCAGTCAACCGCTGCGACTGCACCTTCAACACCGAATAGTCGGTGCACAATCACGTCCAACCGGGCGGCACCCACATGTCCGTCAAGACCGCTACCATCAAGCCCTGCTTAACCCGCCTCGACGGCGGGCCGATACAACACGTAACACCGAACACACGAACCCAAGGATGAGGAACCCCGGATATGCGCAAGATGTCGACAATGCTGCTCACCTTCATGGTGGGCCTCTCCATGGCCCTCGGCACTGCTGCTCCCGCGAGCGCTGCCCCCGCCATCAGCAATATTAACCTAACCGTGGATTATGACGCCATTTATCGAAGTGGCTACATCGACTTGAGCGAGAATGTTCCGCCGTCGACTCAGGTTTATCTGACTGTCGCCGCCTGCGGTCGAGTTCTCCACACCGAGACTTTCAATGGGGTTGTTGAGGCGAAGTTTGCTGACGGTTCGCCTCGATACCTTCTGCTCTTCCACAAGATCATCGACAGGTCCATGGCCGGACCGACCATTGACTTCTCCGTGTCGTTCAGCGACCCGGCGCTGCCTACAACCACCAGCACGTTCTACACGCACACCGGTTTTCCCCGTTCATGCGACGCCCTTGAACCTGCCGACAACAGCAACGATGGCGGTGGTTCGGTGACCGTAACGAAGTGGTCAATCAAGAAGGGCAACACGGTCGCGAAGGTCGGCAAAACGCTCAAGGTCACTCCCACCCGTGCCGCTGGCGCAAGTGTGTCGTATGCGTGGAAGGTCGGCAGCAAGGTCGTGGACCGTGACCGCGCCATGACCGTCAAGAAGGCGTACGTCGGGAAGAAGGTCACCATGCGAGTCACCGTCTCCAAGGCTGGCGTGAAGTCGGTGTCGAAGACGTTGCGGTACGGCACCGCCCGCTGACCTCATCGACCCAGAAATTGGGAAGGGGAGCCGGTTGACTAGAAACCAGCGACACGCCCATCACGATTCACGCCGGGCGAGCAGGTGAAGTGGCAGAAGGACCCCAGCCGGTCTCAGGCGAAAGCCTTCACCACAGCCCGCTGAACGTGGAGTCCCCACAGTTCCAACGCGTCACGGACAAGCCCAGTCCCGTCCTCTCCGCTCCATCCGCACGAGCACTCCATCTGCACGCCACGCGTAGCAGAGGTGCACTTTGTCAAGCGGTGGGGTTCCACTAGAACGTGTCCAGAACCGGGGTACAGGCGGGTATCAGTCATAGGCTATACATCGGCCTATGACATCCAGTCCTGAACTTCACTCCGAGATTGCCTTCGATGAGCCGTGTGTGGTTCCACTAAACGAGATCGTGGCGGCGATGACCGTTCTAGCCCGACTCGACCGAGTCCTGCAAGATGAGGGGAACCCGGTCGCGGAACGACTGATCGGACTTGGCTCACCTCTTGGAAGTGACCGTCTTCTGGGAAACGACATCCCAGCCGGGGTCCTTGACCACCTTCCCGAAGGACCCGAAGTAGTAAATGAGACGACCGCACGCGAGTACGTCCGGGCGCTCAAGGAACACTTGCGTTCTCGTAAACCTAACGGCGCGTTCGACAAGGGCAACGAATAGCGTCCGCCGCCACGTCCTGCCGATACCAGTGGTGTGCCCCTGGAAACGGGGAATCCGGGCAACTCGGACGGGGAATGGGTCCAGAGCCACACCAGACCTGCAGGGTCGAACAGAAAGTGTCCAACGCCACGTGATGCATTCCCGTCCGCCCGCACATCGTTCCTGCCGATACAGGCGACATGAAGAAGTCGCCGTCCGCACTAGACCTCACTCCGGTGTACTGCTTAGCAATCCCGGTCATCGCACTACTCATGAGCAGTTGGCTGCTCCCAAACGAGTGGCTGCTGTTCGGATACGTCGCCGCCTTGGCGTTGGCGGGCTTGGTTTGGCTCGCGACATCTGGACTCCACCGACGCGAAGCAGCGCCCAGTAGTGGGTCCGACAGTTCGAGTCGTCGTTGACCGGGCCAGTGGCTGGTTACACGTCCACGTGAGAAGCGGGGCCGGTCGCTGCAGGAGTAGCCACGGGAGTAGTCGCAGAGTCTGGCTTACTTGCGGAGATTGCCGCAGGAACGACCAGCGCGATAACGATGACGAACAGAAAAGCGTAAAGCGATATCAGGTCCGAAGACGCACTAGAAGTACCGAGTGCGTATCCCACCGTCCCTAGGACGAGTAGGGATTTTGGAAGCCGGATGAGGTCTGCCAACGCTTGGTCGAACCAGTGGTCCTCGTCCTTCGTGTTGCTGGCGATTTCGTCAATTGCTTTGAATGCGATGATCGCTGACACCAGGAAGACGAGTCGCGGATCCTGCAGGAAACTCTCCCTGTTGCCCAGCCAGATCCCGAGCCCGATGCCGACGATGAACACCACTGACAGGGCACACAGTTTCACCTTGTCTTCCGCTGGACGGTTGCGTGTGCGAAATGGTTCAGCCATCAGCCATAGAACCTTCGAGGTCCACTGTGGGCTTCGGCGGACTCGGTTCACGACGGACGTCCATGTAGTTGCTTGCACGCCAGGATGTTTGCATACCGCCGCCACCCACGGTGTCACCGACACCGACATGGGTGCACACCTCGCCTCGCGCAACCATCGAGTGATGCTGTTTGGCGGCGAAACAGCCGCACGGTGTTTCAGATGTCCTCGGGACGACTGACGGGCCTGCGTGATTGCAGAGTTAGCCCAGTGTGCAGGTGAGGTTCTGGACCTGTTCGAGGGGGATGCAGGGCGCGCCGTTACGGACGTCGCTGTCGAGGGCGACCTACGCGGTGGCGAACAACGTGACTGCTTCTCGGATGGTCAAGTGACGACCCGTACCCGTTCGGGCGTTTCTTCCCCACTCTGACCAGCAGCACAAACCCGCAGGTCAGAGGGGGCCTACGGGGAATGAGGGGGGGTGCCCACGGGGAATGGGCCTCAAGGACCGCCGGGAACAGGCCGATGACCTGCACGTATGCACTTTCGTCGGAAGCCCGCCAGTCCCAAACAGCCTCTGACGCGCGAAGATGCAGTGTCAGAGGCTGTTTGGATTCCGGGTCGTGCCAGATACGTGCCAGGTCAGCGGCGAGTCCTCACCACCGCGCAGACGGAATCTTGCGCGGCGTGGCCTCGAGGTCCTCGAGCTTGATGCGGATCGCGCGTTGGCCGCAGCGGTACGCCGGGATGGTCCCGGATGTAATCCAACGCCGGATGGTCTTGACCGAGACCGAAGCCGAACCATGTGCG
>JBBSVB010000083.1:0-9101 GCA_038233875.1 Actinomycetales bacterium
ATGGGGACGCGCAGCGCGAAGCCGTCGAGCTTGCCCTTGAGCTCCGGCAGCACGAGGGCGACAGCCTTGGCGGCACCGGTCGTGGTCGGCACGATGTTCAGGGCCGCGGCGCGGGCGCGACGCAAATCCTTGTGAGGCGCATCCTGCAGGTTCTGGTCCTGGGTGTAGGCGTGAATGGTCGTCATCAGACCCTTTACGATCCCCAAGTCGTCGTTGAGCGCCTTGGCCATGGGCGCCAGACAGTTCGTGGTGCACGACGCGTTGGAGATGATGTGGTGCGCGCTGGCGTCGTATTTCTCGTGGTTGACACCCATAACGATGGTGATGTCTTCGTTCTTGGCGGGTGCCGAGATGATGACCTTCTTCGCGCCGGCATCGATGTGGGCCTGCGCGGCGCTGGCCTCAGTGAAGATACCGGTGGACTCGATGACGACGTCGGCGCCGATCTCACCCCAAGGCAAGGCGCTGGGGTCACGCTCGGCATACGCCGTGAACGACACGCCGTCAACGGCGATTTCGGTGTCGGTGGACGTCACTTCGCCATCGAGACGACCAAGGATCGAGTCGTAGCGCAGAAGGTGCGCCAGGGTGGCGTTGTCCGTGAGGTCGTTGACACCCACGATCTCGATGTCGGCACCAGATGCGTGCACAGCTCGGAAGAAGTTGCGGCCGATGCGGCCAAATCCATTAATGCCTACCCGTACGGTCATCGGGTTCGCCTTTCGGTTGTGGTGGGTCACGCTCTTCGGGGTGAGCCGCGCCGGAGCCACGTTGCACCAGCGGATGGCCTTCGCCTCCTAACCTAAGGGATCAGGAGCCAAGTCTCGATTTAGTGTCAGTCGTCGAATATGCCGCCGGGAGCATCGCCCTCCGTGCCTTGGATGCCCTCTTCGTCGGCGCGTTTGTCTGCCATCGCTAACAGCCGTCGAATGCGCCCGGCCACAGCGTCTTTGGTCATCGCAGGCTCGGCGAGAGCGCCGAGCTCCTCCAGACTGGCCTGCTTGTGCTGAAGACGCAACCGTCCGGCGCCCGCACGATGCTCCGGGACGTCGGGGCCGAGTATGTCGAGGGCGCGCTGCACGCGCGCCCCGGCGGCAACCGCTGCTCGCGCGGATCGACGCAAGTTTGCGTCGTCGAAATTTGCGAGCCGATTGGCCGTGGCCCGCACTTCGCGGCGCATCCGGCGCTCTTCCCAGGTCAGCACCGCCTCGTGTGCCCCTAACCGGGTCAGCATCGCCCCGATGGCATCACCATCGCGCAACACGACACGGTCAACTCCACGCACTTCCCGCGCTTTGGAGGGCAACCCCAAGCGGCGCGCAGCACCAACCAGGGCCAGCGCAGCCTCGGGACCGGGGCAGGTCACCTCGAGCGCGGAGGAACGACCGGGCTCGGTGATGGACCCATGGGCCAAGAACGCTCCGCGCCACGCCGCTTCGGCGTCGCAGACCGAAGCACCCACCACCTTGGGCGGCAGGCCTCGCACTGGGCGCCCGCGGTGGTCGATCAAGCCGGTCTGGCGCGCCAACGTCTCGCCCTCGGTCGCCACCCGGACGACATACCGGGTGGATTTGCGAAGCCCACCGGCGCTCATCACGACGATCTCGCTGCGCACGCCGTAGACCTCGTGGATGAAGCCGCGCAACCGTCGAGCGGATTGGGCAGTGTCTAACTCGGCTTCGATCACGATCCGGCCGCCGATGATGTGCAGCCCCCCGGCGAATCGCAACATGGTGGCCACCTCAGCCTTGCGGCAACAGGTCTTGGTGACCGGGAGACGACTCAACTCGTCCTTCACTCGTGCCGTCATCGCCATGCCAGTCATCTCCGCAGCGTTCGTGTGTCCGCGCCGCGCTCGATGCTGGGCTCTAGGGACGAGGATGGATGGGACATCACATCACGGAAGGCCGCAGCCAACCGCAAGGTGTCGTGCTGCCCCTGAGTCCGCAACTTGCTGACACTCGATACGACGAGCTCGGCCCCAACGCTCGCGCAGGCTTCGCGCAGCGCATCTTCGCCTGTCCTTGTCACCCCGGGATCGGCTATCACGTAGTCGAACATGAGGCCGGGAGCGTGGCTGCGCATCGCTTCGACGTGCTCGGCCATCGAGAATCCCCTAGTTTCTTGGTCGTGTGAGCTGACGTTCAGCGTCAAGATCTTGTGTGCCGGTGTCGCCTCTAACGCCTGACGGATCCCCGGCACCAGCAGATGCGGCATCACGGAGGTAAACCACGAGCCTGGGCCGAGAATGACCCAATCGGCGAGCGTGATCGCCTCTGCGGCCTCGTCGCACGCCGGCGGCTCGGACGGCCATAGGGACACCGACTTCACCCGTCCCTTGGAGCGGGCGATCGACGATTGCCCCCGAACGGTGATGAAGTCGGCCGCTGACGCGCTGCCGGCCACATTGGCCTCGAGCTCTACCTCAGCTTCGATCATCAAGGGCACCGTGGACATCGGCAGCACACGACCGCGGATGTTCAACAGGCGCCCCGCCACGTCAAGACCCTTGACCGGCTCATCCGTCAACTCCCACAAGCTCGTGAGTAAGAGGTTGCCCAGCGCGTGCCCCGACAACTCCCCCGAGCCGCCGAGTCGGTGTTGTAACACCGACGACCACTGATGCCCCCAGCTCGTGTCCTCACACAGTGAGGCCAGCGCCATCCGCAGATCCCCGGGCGGAAGAATGTCGAACTCGTCGCGGAGCCGCCCGCTCGATCCCCCATCGTCGGCGACAGTGACGATGGCCGTGACGTTCTCGGAGAGGTGGCGAAGGGCCTGCAAAGACGCGGCCAGGCCGTGACCGCCACCGAGGGCGACCATCCGCATCTCACTCATTCGCGCCCCAAATCACGGTGGAAACTAGTGATGGACACGCCGGCCAACTCACTCAATCGACCCGCCAGTTGCTCGACGGTAGCCACCGAGCGGTGCTTGCCGCCCGTGCAGCCCACCGCGAGCGTGACGTGCCGTCGATGCTCGGCGAGATACCCGTGCACCGAGGTGCGCAGGAGCCTCTCGGCGTTGTCAATGAACTCCAGCGCCCCCGGTTGGGCCAGCACGAAGTCGCGGACCGGTGCGTCCCGGCCGTTGAATTCGCGCAGATCCGGATCCCAGTACGGATTCGGCAGGAAGCGCATGTCGAAGACAATGTCGGCATCGAGGGGAATGCCGTACTTGAACCCGAACGACATCACCGCAAGGCGCAGTTGAGGCTCGTCGTCATTGCCGAGCAACTGATCGATGGCGGCGCTGAGCTGATGGACGTTGTATCCGCTGGTGTCGGTGACGATCTCGGCTGACGATCTGATGTCTGCCAGCAGCCGTCGCTCTTGACGTATGCCGTCCAGCAGCAAACCCTCGCCTTGCAGTGGGTGGGGTCGGCGGACGGAGTCGAAGCGGCGCACCAACACTTCGTCGGTGGCATCGAGAAAGCAGATCAGCGGATGCCACCCGGTGCGGCGCAAATCGTTCATGGATTGGGAGAAGTCGGCGACGAAGTCCCGGCTTCGGACATCAACGACGGCGGCGACGCGGGGGTGGGCATCGTCTTCCAAGGCCTCCGCCAAGGCCGGCAACATTTTGGCCGGAAGATTATCCACGACATACCAGCCGCGGTCCTCCAGCACGTCGGCCGCAGTCGTGCGACCTGCGCCGCTCATGCCGGTCAAAAGGACAAACTCGCCCCGGGTCGGTGAAGCTGGTGTTGCCTGCTCACTCATCGGTAACCCCTCACTGCCTGTCCTTTCATTCCACGACCTCGCCAGTGCTGACATTAACCGCTGGCCGGTCTTGCTCGGCAGTGGAGAGCGCCGTCGAGATCGATTCGGCCAGTGCTGGGCCGATGCCCGAGACCGTCTGCAAGTCCTCGACGGTAGCGGCTCGGAGCCGTTTTACTGACCCGAAGGCGGCCAAAAGCTGTTGCTGACGTGCTGGCCCCAGCCCTGGAATGTCGTCGAGGGCGCTGGTGGTCATCGCTTTGGAACGCCGTTGCCGGTGAAAGGTATTGGCGAAGCGGTGTGCCTCGTCGCGCACCCGCTGCAAGAGGTAGAGACCCTCGCTGTTGCGCGGCAAGATCACGGGAAAGTCTTGCCCCGGGACCCACACTTCTTCGAGCCGCTTGGCCAGACCGATGACCACGACATCGTTAACCCCCACGTCGCCCAGCGCAGCCTGCGCCGCATTGACCTGCGGCAGGCCGCCATCGACGACAACCAGGTTGGGCGGGTAGGCGAATTTCGACGGTTTGCCCAGCTCGTCACGTTCGATTGCGGGTTGGGAGAGGTACTTGAACCGTCGGGTCAGCACTTCGTGCATCGCGGCGGTGTCGTCGCCGGTGCCCTCGCGCACGATGAACTTGCGGTACTCGGACTTGCGCGGAAGGCCGTCCTCGAAGACCACCATCGATCCCACGACGTTGGTGCCTTGGACGTGCGAGATGTCGAAGGACTCCATCCGCAGCGGCGCTTCATCGAGCTCCAGCACCTCTTGCAAGTTGTGCAGGGCTTGGCTGCGCAACGTGAGATCGCCTGAACGAGTGACCTTATGCCGTGCCAGGGACTGTTGGGCGTTGCGTGCGACGGTCTCCATCAGCGCCCGCTTGTCACCCCGTTGGGGGATGCGCACCGCGACGTTCGATCCGCGCAAGCCGCTGAGCCACAGGTCAACGTCACTGCCTGCAGTGGGCATCAGCGGGACCAACACCTCGCGCGGCACCGCCTCCGGGGACTCCCCGCCGTAGACCTGCTGCAGCAGGTGCTCCACGATGTCGCCAGAATCCTCTGCACCCTTCTCGCTCACCCATCCGCGCTGACCCCGAATGCGCCCGCCGCGGACGTGGAAAACTTGCACAGCCACTTCCAACTCGTCTTCAGCCATCGCAAAAACGTCCGCGTCCGTGGCGTCGGGCAACACGACCGCTGAGCGCTCCAGGGCCCGCTTCAGGGCGCCGACGTCATCGCGGAGCCGGGCGGCCGTCTCGAAGTCGAGGTCTGCGCTGGCTTCCTTCATCTTGGCCTCTAGGCGTTTGACGAACCGGCCGGTGTTGCCGGCCATAAAGTCGCAGAAGTCTTCGGCGATCTCGCGGTGCTCCTGCTCGTCGACGTTGCCGACGCAGGGCGCTGAGCACTTGTCGATGTATCCCAGAAGGCAGGGCCGGCCGACCTGAGCCGCCCGATTGAAGACGCCCTTGCTGCAGGTGCGCAACGGGAAGACGCGCAAGACCAGGTCGAGGGTTTCCCGGATGGCCCACGCGTGTGTGTACGGACCGAAATATCGAGTGCCCGGTCGTTTGGCCCCACGTAGGACTTGAGCCCTGGGGAAGTCTTCGCCGAGCGTGACCGCGAGGTAGGGGTAGGACTTGTCGTCACGGTATTTGACGTTGAAGCGTGGGTCGAACTCCTTGATCCAGGAGTACTCGAGTTGCAGGGCCTCGACTTCGTTGCTGACGACGGTCCACTCGACGCTGGCCCCTGTCGTGACCATGGAGCGAGTGCGTGGGTGCAGCGCCGAGATGTCTTGGAAGTAGGAACTGAGCCGGGGTCGCAGTGACTTGGCTTTGCCGACGTAGATGACGCGCTGGTGAGCATCACGGAACCGGTAGACCCCCGGGTCGAGGGGAATCTCGCCCGGACCCGGGCGGTATGTCGAGGGATCAGCCACAGTGAGCGGGCTCGCGCCTAGCCGAGCACCAGGTCGGCGCCGCTGACGGTGACCTCGCGAGCCGTGAGTCCCGACGGGGCCGGTCCACCCGTGACAGCTCCAGTGTCCAGGTTGAACTTGCTGCCATGACAGGGGCACAGCAGCTCGCCGTCAGCAAACCCCGACACTGCGCACTGTTGGTGTGGGCAGGTCGAGTCGAACGCCCTGAAGTCGCCATCGGTCGGCTGGGTGTAGACCGTCTCAGAGGCCTCGTCGTAGGTCGCGCCGCCCACCGGGACATCAGCAGTCGGGAAACCGTCGGGGGACGCGTCTGCCGCACCCGATTCCCCGGTTTGATCGGAGGTGTCGCTACCGGACGTGTCACCCCCTGATGTGTCGCCTCCCGCAGGCTCGGCGCTACCACCGGACTCTTCGGAACCGCAGGCCGCTAGCGTCGCCAAACCGACGCCGACCGGGACCGCAGCCCCGGCGCGCATGACCACTCGGCGCCCCGGGTGAATCGGGGAGGTGGTGTCCTGAGGCCCGGCCTTGGAGGGGTCGTCAGTGTGCGGATCCATGAGTTTCTCCTTGGATAACGTAGCGACAGATGCTGCGGTGCGACTAGGCGGACGAAGCGACGGCGTGCCGCTCCAAAAGCCTGGCCAGGAACGTTCCGGTATAGCTTGCTTCGCTGCGAGCCACCTGCTCGGGGGTGCCGGTGGCAACCACGCGGCCACCACCTACTCCACCCTCGGGGCCCATGTCGATAACCCAGTCGGCCGACTTGATCACGTCCAGGTTGTGCTCGATCACAATGACAGTGTTGCCCTTGTCGACAAGTCCCTGCAGGACGCCCAGCAGTTTGCGGATGTCTTCGAAGTGCAGCCCTGTGGTCGGCTCGTCGAGCACGTAGACGGTGCGGCCGGTTGAACGTTTTTGCAGCTCGGAGGCCAACTTGACCCGTTGCGCCTCGCCGCCGGACAGGGTGGGCGCGGACTGCCCGAGCCGGACATACCCCAAACCCACATCCACGAGAGTCCGCAGGTGCCGGGAAATAGCCGGGACGGCCGCGAAGAACTCGGCAGCCTCTTCAATCGGCATATTCAACACGTCGGCGACCGTGCGGCCCTTGAAGTGAACCTCCAGCGTCTCGCGGTTGTACCTAGCGCCGTGGCACACCTCGCACGGCACGTAGACGTCGGGGAGGAAGTTCATCTCGATCTTGAGCGTTCCGTCACCGCTGCAGGCTTCACATCGCCCACCCTTGACGTTGAAGGAGAACCGGCCCGGCAAGTAGCCCCGGATCTTGGCCTCAGTCGTCTCGGCAAACAGTTTGCGGACGTGATCCCAGACGCCGGTATAGGTCGCCGGGTTGCTGCGCGGGGTGCGACCAATCGGGCCCTGATCGACGTGCACCACCTTGTCGAGTTGGTCCAAGCCCTCGACGCGACGGTGGCGGCCGGGGACCTGGCGGGCACCGTTGAGTTGGTTGGCCATGACCTTGTAGAGGATCTCGTTGATGAGCGTGGATTTGCCCGAGCCCGACACCCCGGTCACCCCGACCAAGTTGCCCAGCGGAATCGACACGTTGACCCCGTCGAGGTTGTTTTCGCGGGCCCCGATGACCTTGACGTAGCGGCCGTCCTGGCCGCGCCGCTGCTGCGGCATGTCGATCACCCGACGTCCCGACAGGTAAGCCCCCGTGACCGACGTGGGGTGAGCCAGTAGGCCCGCAACATCACCGGAGTGCACGACCTTGCCGCCGTGCTCGCCAGCGCCTGGCCCGATGTCGACCACCCAGTCGGCGGCCGCGATCGTGTCCTCGTCGTGCTCGACAACGATCAGGGTGTTGCCGAGGTCGCGCAGGCGGGTCAACGTCTCGATCAATCGGTGGTTGTCGCGCTGGTGCAGACCAATAGAGGGCTCGTCCAAGACGTACAACACGCCGACCAAGCCCGAGCCGATCTGGGTGGCCAGCCTGATTCGCTGGGCTTCGCCGCCGGACAACGTGCCTGCAGGGCGACTGAGCGAGAGGTAGTCCAGGCCCACGTCGAGGAGGAAGCCCATCCGCGCGGAGATCTCTTTAATCACCCGCTCAGCGATCGCGACCTCACGGGCGGTGAAGGCGATGCCGTCCAAGAACTCGGCGCACTGGTCGATGGGCATGACGCAGATCTCCGAGATGCTGCGCCCGCCCACCAACACGGCCAGCGATTCGGGCTTGAGTCGGGCCCCGGCGCACACCGGGCAAGGCACCTCGCGCATGTAGCCCTCGTAGCGGTCGCGGCTGTGCTCGGACTCAGTCTCGGCGTGCTTGCGCTTGATGTAGGGAATGACGCCTTCAAACCCGGTCGAGTAGGAGCGTTCGCGACCGAAGCGGTTTTTGTAGCTGACGTGAACCTTGTGCTTGTAGCCAAAGAGGATGGCGTCCCGCGCGCGGCCAGGAAGAGACCGCCATGGCGACTCGAGCGAGAACTTCATATCGTCGCCGAGCCCGCCCAGCACTCGCAGGTAGTAGTCGTTGATGCCATGGGCATTGGACCAGGGAGTGATGGCTCCACCGAGGATGCTGGCGTCTTCGTCGTGGATCACCAACTCGGGGTCCACCTCCAACTCGACACCGATGCCGGTGCAGGACGAGCAGGCACCGAAGGGTGAATTGAAGGAGAACGAGCGCGGCTCGATCTCGTCCATGGACAGTGGGTGGTCGTTGGGGCACGCCATCTTCTCGGAGAATCGCCGCTCCGAGGGCAGCGCCTCCCCCATCGGCCAGGTCTTACCCTCGTCAGCAGAACCGTCAGAATCGACGAAATCGATCACCACGATCCCGGTGGCCAGCTTCAAAGCGGTCTCCACGGAGTCGGTCAGACGGCGTTTGGCTCCGGTGTCGTCGCCCTTGGCCACCAGACGGTCGATGACCACGTCAATGGAGTGCTTTTTCTGCTTCTCCAGCGTCGGAGGCTCGGCGAGCTGGACCGTCTCCCCATCGACCCGGGCTCGGGCATACCCCTTGGTCTGCAGCTCGCTGAACAAGTCGACGAACTCGCCTTTGCGGGCCCTAACGACCGGGGCCAAGACCTGGAAGCGGGTGCCATGCGGTAGCTCCAACAAGCGATCCACGATCTGCTGCGGGGTTTGACGCCCGACCGGCTCCATACACACCGGGCAGTGCGGTCGCCCGACGCGGGCAAACAGCAGGCGAAGGTAGTCATAGACCTCGGTGATGGTGCCGACGGTCGATCTCGGGTTGCGGTTCGTCGATTTTTGGTCGATCGAGACGGCCGGCGAGAGCCCCTCGATGAAGTCTACGTCGGGCTTATCCATCTGCCCCAAGAACTGACGAGCGTATGCCGACAGCGACTCGACATACCGCCGCTGCCCCTCAGCAAAGATGGTGTCGAAGGCCAAAGACGACTTGCCGCTGCCGGAAAGCCCGGTAAAGACGACCAGGGCATCTCGTG
>JBBSVB010000084.1:0-9050 GCA_038233875.1 Actinomycetales bacterium
CGCCGAGGTGGAGGAGCCAGCAGAGGAAGCACCGGCCGATGATTCCGAAACTCTGGCCGAGGAGGAGGGTGCTCCCAACGGTGAAGCGACGCCCGAGGGTGAAACGGACGAATCGACGAGTGACGAGGCCACCGAAACCGGCGAGGACGACGGGGCGGAGCAGACGTCTGAGCCCGAGACCACACCGAGTGAGGCTGAGCCGGAGGACGGCGAAGTTGATGACGGCGATGAGTTCGGCGCAGAAGGTATCCGGCTGATGACC
The DNA here is from genome assembly GCA_038233875.1 of Actinomycetales bacterium. GTDB lineage: Bacteria > Actinomycetota > Actinomycetes > Actinomycetales > Dermatophilaceae > Ornithinicoccus. Next base: position 263 of record JBBSVB010000084.1, read on the forward strand.
CCGACTTCTGGGCGGAGTACCTCAGCAGCGAGGGCTTCATAGGTGTGCAGTGCTACACCGAATTCGGTAGTGGGCCGACCTACGAGCTGACTGACGCCGCTGAGCTTGCCACCGACTGGTTGCTGATCGTGCTCGCCTCTGACGACGAGGGTGGCATTTTCGACATCATCAGCCAACCGCAGGTGGGCGAGGTCTTCTCCCTCGAAGGTGAAGATGGATCGCAGGCGACCCTATCGGCAGTGGTCCTGTGTCAGGCCGACCTCGACATGAGCGACGTCCAGCCGGACGCCGTGCTCGACGACGTCGACGGTGAGGGCACTGCCGTCACCGAAGAGGCAGTGTCTGCAGCTGGCCCCACGGTCGAGACCGATGTGCCTGCCCCGGGCAGCAACGGTGGCCTCGGTGCGATTGTCGGACTTTCCGCCCTGCTCATGGGTGCCGGTTTCGTTGAGGGGTAAGGAAAGAGGCCCGACCCCCAATAAGGGTTGGGCCTCTTTCATTGCAATCCAACAAACAATGTCGGGGTGACAGGATTTGAACCTGCGACCTCGTCGTCCCGAACGACGCGCGCTACCAAACTGCGCCACACCCCGTGGCTCACATCCACCGGGAATGTGCAGCGTCGGTCACGATATCCCACGGCGACCACGCCGCCGAATCGAGCCGACGTGGCGCTAGACGGCAGGGCGAGGGGTGAGGGTAAGCAGGGTCGCTTCGGGACGACAGGCCAGTCGGAACGGCGAATACGGGGAGGCTCCAAGCCCAGCAGAAACATGCAGGTATGCGGCATCATCCGGTGTGTGCGCGTGTGCCCCGGCCTGACCGGCACCGGGCCACCAGCGCGACATCCCCTTGACGCGTGCGGTGTCTAGGTCGCAGTTGGTCACCAGCGCGCCATAGCCTGGCACGCACACTTGACCTCCGTGGGTGTGCCCGGCGATGAGCAGACGAGCCCCGTCTGCAGCCATCGGGTCCAGCACGCGCTGGTAGGGCGAATGGGTGATGCCGATCGTGAGGTCAGCGTCGGCCGCAGCCGGGCCAGCCACTAGGTCGTAACGGTCGTAACCGATATGCGGGTCGTTGACCCCGACAATTTCGAGGTCGGCACCGGCAATCGTGATCCGCCGACGCTGGTGCATGAAGTTGTGCCACCCCGACCCCTCGAAGCCGTCGATTAAGTCCTGAGTGGGCAGGCGCTTCGTCGTCAGAGCCGCTCCTCGACGGTGGCTGTCGTTGAAATAGCCGAGGGGGTTCTTCAGCGCCGGGGGGAAGTAGTCGTTGGAGCCCAACACAAACCCACCGGGCCGTGACAAAAGTGGACCATAGGCATCGAGGACATCGGGCACACCATCCATGTGGGCGAGGTTGTCTCCGGTGCTGACGACCAGATCGGGTTCGAGGGCATCGAGCCCACGCAGCCAGTCGGCGCGATAGGTCTGGCTGGGGTGCAGATGCAGGTCGGTGATATGCAAAACACGCACCGGCAGCGCACCGGTGGGCAGTATCGGCACGTCGAACCGTCGCAGCGCGAAGGCTCGCGGCTCGACCAGCGTGCTCCACGCGAGTAGCCCTGCACCAAGGCCCAAGGTGCTTGCGGTCAAGCTAGCGACCGTGGGGGATAGAGGCATAGGGCGAGCATGCCAGATCGAGGCGAGACACCCGGCGACGCAGAGGTGTCAGATTGCGAAGGTGAGCTAACCGGCTATTGGCTTGAAAGCAACGTTGCGTGCCCACCTGACGGACTCGATCCGGGCAAGGGACGCCCTGCGATCGAGCACTTTGCGGATGGCCCTGACCTCAATCACTAACGCTGAGGTGGCCAGGAAGGAGCAGCGCGAGCTCAGCGAGGACGAGGTCTTGACCGTGGTGGCCAAGGAAGCCAAGCGACGCAAAGAGGCATCGAGTGCGTATGCCGACGCCGGGCGACCGGAACTGGCCCGCGCCGAGGACGAAGAGTTGGCGGTGCTGGCCGAGCACTTGCCCACCCAACCCGACGACGCCGACTTAGACGCTCTCGTGGCTGAAGCTATCGAGCAAGTTGGTGCCACTTCCATGGCGCGGATGGGGAGCGTGATGAGGGTCGTGCAGTCTCGGGTGGCTGGTAGCGCCGAGGGCGGGCGGATCGCTTCTGCAGTTAGACGCGCGCTCGCGACCTGCGCCTGCTGATCAGCCGTCGTCGGACTTCGTGGTGTCGTCGGGCGGCGGGTCTGCCTCGGCTCCGTCAGATTGAGCAGAGTCGCCGGTTGGGTCGACGGGCGCCTCGATGAGAGGCACAGGATTGGCTCCGTTAGAGACGTAGACCTTGACGGCCGTGCCCGTGCTGACGGATCGGCCTGCGCTCGGGACGGTGTAGAGAACGGTGCCACTGGGCTGGTGGGCGTCGATGGAGGTCCGGACGGCGGCGAGTCCTACTTCGGTCAAGGCTTCGGTGGTGCCGGACATACCCAGCCCTTGGACACTCGGGACCAGCACCTTTTTGCCGTTCAGCATTTCCTGGGACGGCTCCTCGAACTTCTCCACTTTGGTGTCTTCCAATGCCACCGTCATGATGCTCTTCCACATAGGCGCTGCTAGTTTTGAACCGTACAACTGGCCTTCGATGTAGCTACCGCCAATGGTGATGTTTTGGAGTCGACCGGGGTATATCTCTTCGCCGTCCGCGTTCTTCGTTCCGCTCGGATAGCCGACCCAGACCGCAGTGGACAGTTGCGGTGTGTAGCCAGCAAACCATGTGTTTTGCGAGCGGTTATCTGTTCCGGTCTTCCCCCCTGCGGGTTGACCACTGTCGAGCGCCGCCCTGCGACCGGACCCTTCATCCTTAACGACACCTTGCATTAGCTCGGCCACCCCGGCTGCCACATCCTCGTCGACAACCTGTTCGCATTCGTCAACCTTTAGCGGGATCTCGTTGCCTTGAGCATCGGTGATCTTCTCGATGGGCACCGGCGGGCAGTACATACCGCCGGAGGCGATCGTGGCGTAGGCACTCGCAACCGTGAGGGGACTCGCGCCGTCTGAGCCAAGCACCAGCGCGGGCGGATTGTTGAATTTTGTGTCCTTCCCCGCATAGGGGTCACCATCGCCGCTGCTAAGACCCATGCGAGCCATGGTGTCGCGGATGGTGCAGGTGCCGACCTGGGACGACAGCGTGGCGAAGGCCGTATTAACCGAAGATGCGGTGGCCTTGCGCAACGTGATTCGGGGGTCAAAATTCGCGTTCTCGGAGTTGCGGACCGCCCAGTAAGGATCGCCGATGGTGCACTTGGGATCGAAGTCATCCTTGAAGAAAATCGCGGCTGGGCTGACGTTGCCCTCCGGCGATTTTGGGTTACCCGGTTGGTTGAGCCAGGTGTTGTTTTGATCGACCCTAGAAGGCTTTCGCACCGAGAGTGTTGTCTCAACGGGAACCCCGTCTTCCAACGCGGTCACGAGCGCAAAGGCCTTGGCGATCGATCCGATCGGGAAACCGTTGCCACCTCTATAGCGCTTGTCGACGCTCCAATTGAGCGAAGTGTCGCTGATTCCGTCGTCGGAGGCACTCAACGAGTAGTCAGAAGACTGGCCAAACGCCACGACCTTGCCGGTGCCCGGCTCGACGATTGCCGCAGCGGAGGCTAAGCCGTACTTGTTCTCCGGGGGCACAGACTCGGAGGTGACCTCATGAATCTCTTTCGCGAGACCACGGTCGAGGGTCGTTTGAATCGTCAAGCCACCGGTGGTGAGAGTTTTACTGCGCTCGGCGCGAGTCTTCCCGAGAGTCTCGTTCTGCAAGAGCCACTCATTCACGTAGTCGCAGAAGTACGGATACCGGCTGTTGAGGCAGCTGCGCTGGCTATCGGTGACGTCGAGGTCGAGGTCGGACTTCTTGGCCTTCCTCCACTCCTTCTTGGTGATCATGTCCTGCGCGTACATCTTGTCGAGCACCACGTCGCGCCGGGCTTTGGATGACTTGGGGTTATTTACGGGGTCGGTTGCAGAGGGAGCACGGACCACCCCGGCCAACGTGGCCGCCTGCGGGAGCGTGAGATCTTTAGCCTTCACCCCGTAGTAGTGCCGTGCGGCGGCTTCGACGCCATAGGACCGGTCGCCATAATAGGCAAGGTTGAGGTAGCCCTCGAGAATCTCGTCCTTGGTGAGGCGTTCCTCTAGCGTGACTGCATACTTCAACTCGCGCAGTTTGCGGACGTATCCCTCGGTGCCGCTTCGGGCGAGCAGCGCCTTTTGGGCCTCGACGTCGCCTTCGCGCTGCGCCTGCTCGGCGAGTGTCAACTTCACGTACTGCTGCGTGAGGGTTGACCCGCCCTGGGTGGTTTCGGTGGTGGCGTTAGAGACCAGCGCACGGGCTAGGCCTTTGGGGTCGACTCCGCCGTGCTCGAAGTAGCGCTCGTCTTCGATGGCGACCTGCGCCTGCTGCATGACCGGAGCAATGTCGTCAAGACCCACGATGATGCGGTTCTCCAAAGCCGGGGTGGAGATCAACCGGCCGTCAGCCGTTTCGATGCGTGACTGCTGAGCCAACGGGTTGGAGTTGAGCTCGCCTGGCAACTCTTCGAAAAGGCTCACGCCCTCGCGCGCCGCGCTCCCTGCTGACCCGACGACGGGCAGCAACAATCCGGCCCCGATGAGACCCATCAGGACCGAAATTGCCACGAAGGCACCGAGTAGGGAAGTGACTTTCGCCAAGAATGTAGCCAAGCGCATATGACTACGTTACGCGGCGAACCTTAAAGCGAGGTGGACTTCCGGGTTGCGGCGGCGTTCTGGAGCCGTGTGTCGTTACGCTGAACGCATGACCTCATGGGAATACGCCACAGTGCCACTGATCGTCCACGCCACGAAGCAGATCCTCGACCAATGGGGTCAAGACGGGTGGGAGCTGGTGCAGGTGGTGCCAGGTCCCGACGGCGGCTCCAACCTCGTGGCCTACCTCAAGCGCGAGAAGTAGACGGGTGAGCGCCTCGGCGGTCGAGCAACGCCTCGCCCAATTGGGCCTCACCGTGCCCGATGTAGCCGTGCCGGTGGCGGCATACGTGCCTGCGCTGCGTCAGGGCGAATTGATCTTCACATCCGGACAGTTGCCCTTCGTCGATGGCGTGCTCGCCGCTACCGGCAAAGTTGGGGAGGGTGCTGAGCACGTCAGCGCCGAGAAGGCTAAGGAGTGCGCCCAGCTGTGCGCCCTCAACGCGATCGCCGCCGTGAAGTCGGTGGTGGGTGATCTCGATGCGGTGACGCAGGTGGTCAAGGTCGTCGGATTCGTCGCGAGCGACCCGTCGTTCACCGGACAGCCCGGAGTGATCAACGGGGCCAGCGAGCTGCTCGGCGCAGCCTTCGGTGACGCCGGCATCCACGCCCGATCGGCCGTCGGCGTGAGCGTGCTGCCGATGGACACCCCCGTCGAGGTCGAGATCGTCGTCTCGGTCCGTCGATAAATGCGGTCCGTTGATGCATATCGTCCGTTGATGAAGGCAGACCGTTGACAAGCACCACCGGTTAGTTTCAGGTATGCAATCACCACGCCCGCCGAATGACCCGCCGTGGACCAGCGGTCGGGTGAGCGAGCGGGCTTGGTGTCAGTTGTGCCCCAACCCTTCGCCGATGACCCTGGACGGCACCAACACCTGGGTGCTCACCGAGCCGGACGCGCACGTCTCGATCGTTGTCGACCCCGGCCCGCTCGACGAGGCGCATCTGCAGGCGGTGCTTCAGTATGTCGAGAGCATCGGGTCGCACGTTGCCCTGACGCTCCTGACGCATCACCACGCGGATCACGCCGAATCGGCCGCGCGTTTCGCCGAGCTCAGCGACGCCCCCGTGCGGGCGACCGGCAGCGGCCACGATGACCTCGCCGACGGGGATTGGGTGAGCGTGGGGGGTCTCGACGTGCTGGTGGTCAGCACGCCGGGGCACACCGCAGATTCCACGAGCTTTCTCATCGCTGCCGAACAACGCCTGCTGACCGGTGACACGATCCTCGGCCGCGGTAGCACGGTGGTGGCTCACCCCGACGGCGAGCTGGCGGCATACCTCGAGTCGTTGGAGCGCTTGGCGACACTGACCGGATCGGGCCGGGTCACCTCGCTTGCGCCTGGGCACGGGCCTGCCGTGAGCGATGCGGCGGCGATGGTGGCGACATACCAGCAGCACCGTGCACGACGGCTCGACGAGGTCCGCGACGTGGTGGCAAAGCTGGGAGACCACACGCCTAGTGAGTTGTCCGATGCGGTGCTGGAACGGGTGTATGCCGACGTGCCGCGAGACGTGTGGCCGGCGGCGCAGCTGAGCGTGCTTGCTCAGCTCGACTATCTAGGGGTGCGCACTACCGAGCGCGACGACTGAGGCGATCCAGGTCGACGAGGGTCACCGATTTGGCACCAAGAGTCAGCCAGCCCCGGGCAGCGAAGTCCGCCAAGGCCTTGTTGACGGTCTCGCGCGAGGCCCCCACGAGTTGCGCCAACTCCTCCTGGGTCAGGTCGTGGGCAACGCGCACGCCAGTGCTGGAGGGCTGCCCGAACCTCCCCGACAAGTCCAGAAGTGCCTTCGCCACCCGTCCTGGCACATCGGTGAACACCAAGTCCGAGAGTCCCTCGTTGGTCCGGCGCAACCTGCGAGCCAGGCCGGCGAGCATCTGCATTGCCACCTGCGGATGATCGGCGATAAAGATGCGCAAATCCTTGTTCTGCAGCGCGATGAGGTCGGTGGCGTTAACGGCGGTTGCGCTAGTGAGTCGGGGGCCCGGGTCGAACAGGCTCAATTCGCCGAACATCTCGCCGGTCCCCAAGACCGACAGCAAACTCTCTCGGCCATCGGCGCTCGTGCGACCGAGTTTTACCTTGCCTGCTGTGATGACGTAGAGCGAATCACCGCGATCCCCCTCGTGGAAAATCTGCTTCCCCTTGCCCACATGCTGGGCCGACATGGATTCGATGAGTCGCTGCGCCGCCTCTTGATCGAGGGCGGCGAAGAGTGGGGCTCGCATCAATACCTGTTCGTCCACATCGATCATCTTGTCATCTTTGCCGCCGAAGCGGCAGGGGTAACGCGCGGCGACGTAGGCTTCCGACGTGGTTTCTCCCCAACGTAGCGACGAAGAATCGACCCTTGCGCTGACCCGCAGAGCGCGCAAAATGTACCGAACCCTGGGGATTCGCTACCCCGACGCCCACTGTGAGCTCGACTTCACCACGCCCTTCGAGCTGCTCGTGGCCACGGTGTTGTCGGCACAAACCACCGACGTGCGCGTCAACTCGATCACTCCGACGCTGTTTGGGCAATTTCCGGACGCCACTCGATTAGCCGCCGCCGACCGCGAGGTCGTAGAGGCGATGGTGAAACCGACCGGCTTCTTCCGGGCCAAGACCAACTCGATCCTCAACCTTGCCGCCACCCTTGTCGAAAACTTCGATGGCGAGGTGCCCGGCAGGCTGGCCGATTTGGTCACGCTGCCGGGTGTGGGGCGCAAGACAGCCAACGTGGTTTTGGGCAATGCCTTCGGCGTGCCGGGGATCACCGTGGACACTCACTTCGGCCGTATGGTGCGCCGGTTCGGCTGGACCACGCTTGAGGACCCGGTGAAGGTCGAGCACGCCATCGGTGGGCTGATCCCCAAGAAGGAATGGACGCAACTCTCGCACGTCCTGATTTTCCATGGCCGTCGGATCTGCCACGCCCGCAAACCAGCCTGCGGGGTCTGCCCAGTGGCTGCGATGTGTCCGTCGTACGGGGTGGGGGAGATCGATCCGACCGCTGCCGCTGCGTTGGTGAAAACCGGCCCACCGCGATGACCTCCGCGTCAGCAGCCGATGCTGCGGCCGCCAGTAGCTCGGCAGGTCATAACCCGCCGTCGTGGCTGACTGATGTGGCTCCACGTGTCGCATCGATGAGCGGCGGGGTATTCAGCCCGTTCCTTCCCCCGGCCGGGGGCGGACGACGGTCGTCAGCGGTGCTCATCCTTTTCGGGCCGGGTCCGGTCGGCCCCGAGGCGATCCTGACGGTGCGAGCGCGGACATTGCGGTCCCACCCTGGCCAGGTGTCGTTCCCCGGTGGTGGCATCGAAGCCGGCGATGCCGATGCGGCGGCTACTGCGCTACGCGAGGCGGCCGAGGAAATCGGGCTCGACCCGGCTCAGGTTGACGTCTTGGCGGAGTTGCCTACGCTGCATATCCCGGTCAGTGGGTATGACGTCACGCCAGTGCTGGCATGGTGGGCGCGGCCTGGCATCGTTCAGGTGACTGACCCAGCCGAGGTGGAGGAGGTCTTGCACGCTCCGGTGGAGCAACTCCTCGACCCGGGACGCAGATTCCTGGTGCGTCATCCCAGCGGATACATCGGCCCAGCGTTTGAGGTCGAATCGATCGTGATCTGGGGGTTCACGGCGGGTCTGTTGGACCGAGTTCTGGACCTGGCGGGGTTGACCCGAGAGTGGGACCGCAGCCGGGTTCGCGCGGTGAGCTGAGGACTATTTGTTGGGTTTCACGGCGGCAACCGTCTTTTGCGCGTTGTCGATCGCCTTCTCAGGCTTGCCTTTGACCTTGCCGATCTGCCCCTTGCCGACAAGGGCCAAGATGCCAGCGACCAGGAACAGCACGCCAGCGACGATGAGCAACCCGGCCCACACGGGCAGCCAGATGGCGATGACCCAGGCCAACCCCAGCAGCAGGATGCCGAAACCGTAGGCACCGAGCACACCAGCGCCAGCGAACAGACCCGCGCCCTTGCCTGCGTGGACGACGTCGTTCTTAATCTCGACCTTGGCGAGTTCTACTTCGCTGCGGACGATGGCCGACACGTC
>JBBSVB010000085.1:0-9033 GCA_038233875.1 Actinomycetales bacterium
ACCTGTACGGCATACCCAAGGAACACGCATGCAGACAGGCCCGCTCATCGCCCTGGCCATCGCAGCGAGGTGGCGGAGTTAGACGACGAGGGCCAAGCCTTGGCCGCCCAGCTTCGCCAACAGGGCGCGCAGGTCACCGCCGCAGTGTGGGGTGACCCGACCGTGGCATGGGCTGATTTCGATCTTGTGGTGGTCCGCTCCACCTGGGATTACGGCTCTCCGCCACGACCACTTCGTCTCATGGGCGCAAGGCTTGAGCGGCAGCATCGCCAACAACGCTGGCACCCTGACCTGGAGCACCGACAAGCACTACCTGCTCGACCTCGCAAGCCGAGGAGTGCCCATCGTGCCGTCGATCTTCATCGAGCCCGGCCAGCCCAGCACCCACGACCTGCTGACCATCGAGCGCGTCGTGAAGCCCGCAGTCTCAGCCGGCTCCAAAGACACCGTGCGCCTGCGCGCAAACGAGCCCGAACGGTCGATCGCCCTTGTCGAGTGCATCACCGCCAGCGGCCGCACGCCCTCATTCAGCCCTACCTGGCTTGCATCGACACCGATGGTGAGACGGCGCTGTTGTACTTCGACGGCCAGTTTTCGCACGCAGTCTGCAAAGCCGCCATCCTCAAACCGGGTGCTGACCTCGTTGAAGGGCTCTTCGCGATGGAGGCCATCACCCCGCGCAACCCGAGCGAAGCCAAGCTGGCCGTCGCGAAAAGGGCGCTGGCCGCCATACCCGGCAGTGAGGTGCCCTCTATTCCCGCGTGGACCTGTTGCCTTCCGACGACAGCCCCATCGTCCTCGAGCTTTAACTCGCAGAGCCGTCGATGTTCTTGCCGTATGCCTAGGGCTCAGTCCAGCGGTTTGCTGACGCCGTCCTCGCCCACGCCAACAACCGCTAAGCGCCAACAACCGCTAGGCAGTCTCAACCGGTATCGGTCGAGCGAGGCCCTCAACGACCGAGGCCGTCGGCAGCGCCACCAACGAGCTAGGCGGGCACAGCACCTTCCGATCCCTAGACCCGCCGCCCACGATCACCCGCTCCCGCCCGAGCACAGCCGCGTCGATCCACACCGGCACGTCGGCAGGCAAGCCAAACGGCGTCACGCCGCCGATCTGCATACCCCCAGATCGGTTGATCGTCTCCTCCGCACTCGCAAAGGAGGCACGACGGGTGCCAAGACGTTTGCGCACCGCCCCGTTGACGTCGAGGCGCGTCGAGGCCAGCACCACGCAGCACACCACAGGCCGCTCAGCAGACTTGCCGACCACCAGGATCGCGTTCGCCGAGTCCTCCAACGAATAGCCGTACGCCTGGCAAAACTGGGCAGTGTCGGCAAGGTCCGGATCGCAGGCCACCATCTCGTGATCGAAGCCGTCGAGGGCGTCCCGCACAGGGTCTGTCATACCTGCAGTATTACGCTGCGCTCTACCAACGCCACGGAGGCTGCTCATGAGCGACACCCAGACCGACGCCCGCACCGCTACCGACACGTTCGACGTGCACAACCCTGGCAGCGGCGAGGTGATCGGGACCTGGCCCGTCATGGGCGCTGAGCAAGTCCAAGCCGCCACCGACGTTGCCCGCGACGCCGCGCTGTGGTGGTCGCAACTGAGTTTCGCCACCCGGCGCAAACGTCTCAACGCCTTCCGGGCCATCATGGCCAACCGCGCCGACGAACTGGCCGAGGTGGTCTCAAAGGAGACGGGCAAGCCCTCCGGCGATGCCTTCCTCGAGATCGTTCTCACCCTCGGCCACATCGGCTGGGTCGGCGGCAACGCGGAGCGCGTGCTAGGTCACCGGCGCACCAAGGGCAGCCTGATGTCACCCCACCTCGCGGGCACGGTGGATCACCGCCCGTTTGGGGTCGTTGGGGTCATCGGCCCGTGGAACTTCCCCGTGTTCACCCCCATGGGTGCGATCGTTTCGGCTCTCGCGGCCGGCAACACGGTGGTCTTCAAGCCCAGTGAGCTCACTCCCGGTGTCGGAGCCTGGCTGGTCGACGCGTTCACCGAGGCCGTCCCCGAGCACCCAGTCCTGGTCATGGTCACCGGCAAGGGCGAGACCGGCACGGCGCTGGTGCGATCCGGGGTCGACAAGGTCGCCTTCACCGGCTCGACGGCCACGGCCCAAAAGGTAATGGCCGTGTGTGCGGAGTCGCTGACCCCGATGGTCGCCGAGTGCGGTGGCAAAGACGCATTCATCGTTGATCAGGACGCCGACCTCGATGCCGCCGCTGAGGCTGCGGCCTGGGGTGGGCTGATGAACTCGGGCCAAGCCTGCATCGGCACCGAGCGCATCCTCGTTCACGAGCGGGTGTATGCCGACTTCCTGGCCAAACTCGTCGCTCGGGTTGAGGACGTGCACGCGGGAGCGGGCGGGGCCGAGAAGCTTGGCCCGATGACCCTGCCGTCGCAGGTCGGCCTCGTCGAGGCTCACGTCGAAGATGCGGTAAATCGGGGCGGCAAGATCGTGCTTGGTGGCCCCAACGCGAGCGGCCAAGTGGTGCAACCCACGATCATGACCGGCGTGCCAGCCGATGCCTTGGCCAACCAAGAGGAAACTTTCGGGCCAACGCTGACCGTGCAGCCCGTGGCCGACATGGATGAGGCCGTCCGCGTTGCGAACGGCACCAAGTACGGCTTGGCCGCAGTGGTGTTCGCCAAGGGCCAAGCGCAACAGATTGCGAGCAAACTGCGGGCCGGCATGGTCTCGGTGAATGCCGTGTTCGCAACAGCCGAGTTGCCGTCGGCACCGTTTGGTGGGGTCGGTGACTCCGGATTTGGGCGCGTGCACGGTGAGGACGGACTCCGCGAATTCGCCAACCCGCGCGTAGTCGTGAGCAAGCGCTTCCCGGCACTCTTTGCGCTCACAACGTTCGACCGAACCAAGCGCACTGAAGACATCCTGCGCACCGTCGTCAAGGTGGTCTACGGCCGGGGTTGAGTCAGGCGGTGCTTACGTCGTGGTCACGCTTGGCACGGCGACTGCGCCACCAAGACACAAGCAACATTGCCGCTCCGATAATCGTGATTCCTAGATCGATCGGGGCCATCACGTTGCCGTAGTGCGCGGGGTCCCAATAGGACACCGGGCTCGCAAACCGATAGGACCAGTTGAACGGGAAGAACACGAGCGGTCCGTCGTTGTGATGAACTGGGATGTCCATCGCGATGTGCAGCAGGCAGCCCGCAGCAAACGCCTTCAACCAGCCAAACCGCGCTAAAAACCCACGACTGGCCAACAAGAATAGGGCCGCAACGACCACCGGGGAGTGCAGCGTGTTTTGCCCGATAATCCAGAGCGGCGAGTTATAGAACAGGTCGTCGAAGGCCAAACCGAAGGTCTCGTCGACGCTGAGCCCACGAAAGAGCGGGTAGTAGGCCAAGGCCCCAGCGCTCAGCAGATAGAGCGGAATGTCCGGGGCCGCCCCGGCGATCACGAAGGCACGACGAGCCGCAGGAGTGCCTAGGAACCCGTTGCGCAGGCGCTCGCTAAACCGTGTCAGCAAGGCGTTGGTCACGACGTGAGTGGGAGTGATCATGGTGTCGCGAGGCTACGCCCTGGTATGCCGAGTCATCGGCCCACGACCAGCGACAGGGTGCGTTGACCGATCGCTGCGATCACGGGATCGTCGGTGGAAGCCCCGTGACAGATCACCGCGTGAGCGAGCGCGTTTGCTTTGGCGCGCACCCACGTCGCGTCGTCGCAGCCGCCGGCCGCAGCCCGGAAGGTCGCGCGCTCGCTGGCGTCGAACATCATCCACGCCACCGACAGATCGCCCGCCGGGTCGCCGGAGGTCAGGTCTCCAAAGTCGATCACCGCGCTGATCCCGCCGTCGACGACGATCATGTTGGCCGGGTGGAGGTCGCCGTGCAGCCACACCGGTGGCCCGTCCCAGAGCGGCGCCGCCACACCCTCGTCCCACACGTCGTGGCACTGCTGGCGCAGGTCCGGGGGCACGTGAGCGTCGATGCGCTCCACGACGCGGGTATGCCGATCGGCCAGAGCCACGCCCCGCCACCGGTTAAACGGGGCGTCAGCGGGGGCAGGCTGACCCAGCGCAGTAACGAAACCGCCGAGTGCGCGCGCAGCCTCAGCCATATCAACCGGCGGCGGAGCCTGGGCGGTCGAGCCCGAGAACCAAGGGACGACCGTCCACGACCACGGGAACTCTTCACTGGGCACGCCTACCCGCAGCGGCGCGGGGATCGGCAGCGGCAACCGATCGGCAAGGAGCGGCAGCCACCGGATCTCGTGCTCGACCACCCCGGCGGACAGTCGACGGCGAGGCAACCGGACGGCATACGTGCTGCCGAGGCGGAACACCGCGCTGTCCCACCCGCTGGCCACATAACGCACCGGCAGCGATGCGAGATCGGGGTGTTGCGCCCTCAGCAGACGAGACACCAGCGCCTCGGTGATCGAGAACTCAGCCGCGGGCTTCGATTTAATCGGCATGTAACACCTCGGAAGAAACCGGTTGCCGCACATAGAAGGGCCGTAGAGAGCGGGCGACGAGAATCGAACTCGCGTATTCAGCTTGGGAAGCTGATGTTCTACCATTGAACTACGCCCGCGTGGCAGTGCCGGGGAAGTCTAACCGACCATCGGCAACGGCATCCACCTCCCGCAAAACCACCGCTAGTCTGTCTCCCGTGCTGCTCTCGGATCGCGACATCAATGCCCAAATCGACTCCGGTCGGGTGCGTCTAGACCCCTGGGATCCACAGATGGTGCAGCCCTCCAGCGTGGACTTCCGCCTCGATCGGTATTTTCGGCTGTTCGACAACCACAAGTACCCGGTCATCGACCCCTCACTCGATCAGCCCGACCTCACGAGACTGGTCGAGGTGGAACCCGACGAAACCTTCATCTTGCACCCCGGCGAGTTCGTGCTCGGTTCGACCTACGAGACCATCACGCTGCCCGACGACATCGCCGCCCGCGTCGAAGGGAAGTCCTCGCTGGGCCGTCTCGGCCTGCTGACTCACGCCACCGCAGGCTTCGTCGACCCCGGCTTCACCGGCCACGTCACGCTCGAGCTCAGCAACGTCGCGACTTTGCCGATCGTGTTGCACCCCGGCATGAAAATCGGCCAGTTGTGCTTCTTCCAACTGTCCTCGGCCAGCGAGCACCCCTACGGCTCGTCCGTCACCGGCTCGCACTACCAAGGCCAACGCGGCCCGACCGCCAGCCGCTCCTTTACGAACTTCAACCGCTTGCGCATTTAACGAGACTGCATCTGACTCCCCAGTTGGCGACACGGCATACCTGCGGGGTATGCCGTTTCGCCAGCATTGCGCGTGCATCCGCTTAGCTGCGTGGGCCGTTGGTGCAGGGCTCGGCCTGCGGGACGGAGGGAACAGCAGCCGAACGCGGGGCGCGAGCGTAAAAGTCGAGACGGGGACCCCAGGTTGACAGCACCCGGGCCCCGGTCTTGACGATGGAGACCCAGTAGCGCGCCGGGACCTCACGGACGCCGCCGCGCTCGGCTCTGGGGATGGCCGACCAACCGATGGCGGCCAAGGAAAGCACCGAAAGGCCAAGCAGGGCAATGGTGTTGACGATGTCACTCATGATTCAACTCCTGTGATGAGAAGGACTGTTTGTCCTCATGGCAGTAATCATGCGCTCATATATATCGCGCCACTAGTGGCATTTATGCCGCTGTTCGCAAAATATCTGCCATAATCGACGGATGTTGCGCTCCGTGGTGGTCATCGCCCAAGAGCCGCTCGCGCCGTTCGAGTTCGGAGTGGTGTGCGAGGTGTTCGGGGTCGATCGCACCGATGACGGCGTGCCCGCCTTCGATTTCGCCATCTGCACCGAGCACCCTGCGCGGCCCGTCGCGATGATGGCCGGCACCACGCTCACCGTCACCAGCGGCCTGGACGCCTGCGTGAGTGCCGACCTCATCGCCCTGCCCTCAGGACCCATGTTCGACCCGCCGTCACCCGCAGTGGTGGCGCAGTTGCTGGCCGCCGTCGATCGAGGCGCCTACGTGTTGTCGGTGTGCACCGGCGCGTTCACGTTCGCCGCCGCGGGGCTGCTCGACGGCAGCCGATGCTCCACTCACTGGAGGTATGCGGACGCGCTGGAGTCTGCATACCCAAACGTGCAGGTCGACGCGGATTCGCTGTACACCATCAACGGAACAATCATCACCAGCGCGGGCACCGCCGCCGGGATCGACGCTTGCCTCGCTCTCGTCCGCGCCGAGCACGGGTCAGACGTCGCCGCCCGCATCGCCCGCCGGATGGTCGTCGCACCGCACCGCGACGGCGGGCAGCGACAGTTCATCGAGCGACCGGTCCCTGAGGCCCGCGACTCGTCGATGCAGGGGCTGCTCGAATGGCTGCTGCAGCACCTTGAGGCCGAGCACTCGGTCGACAGCATGGCCAAACGGCAACTCATGTCGCCGCGCACCTTCGCGCGCAGATTCACCGCCGAGACCGGCACCTCACCACACCAGTGGCTCACCCGCCAGCGCGTGCTGGCCGCCCAACGCCTGCTGGAGACCAGCGACCTGCCGCTCGATATGATCGCCGCTCGCGTCGGTTTTGCCGGTGCCACGCTGTTGCGGCACCACTTCGCGGCCGTGGTGGGGATCGCTCCCTCGACCTACCGGCAACGCTTCGCCGCGACCCGGCTCTGACCCCCGACCCGAAGGACTCCATGAACCGCGCCCAGGCGATCGCCGCTGCCCTCGTCGCTGGGCTTTCTCTGTCAGCGTGTGGTGGCTCCGACAGCGAGCCCGCGGGTGCGTCAAGCGGTGACGGCAGCAGCACAAGTGGCGTGGGGGACACCATCACCGTCGGGTCGGCCAACTTCCCGGAGAGCGCGTTGCTAGCCGAGATCTACACCGCCGCCCTCGAGAGCGAAGGCCTCATGGTCGAGCAGCGACTCAACCTCGGCGCTCGGGAGATCTATCTCGCCGGGCTCGAGGACGGCTCCATCGACCTCATCCCCGAGTACACCGGCGCCCTGACGCTGTTCTTAAACCCGGACGCCACCGCAACGGCACCATTCGCGGTGTATGCAGAGCTTGAGGCAGCGCTGCCCGATCACCTGGTCGTGCTCGAACCCTCGGAGGTAGAGGACAGAGACTCGATCGTGGTCACCAAGGCGACGGCCGCCGAGTACGGGTTGGCGGCCATCGGTGACCTGGCGCCGGTTGCCGGTGAGTTGGTGCTCGGCGGACCGCCGACGTTCGAAGACCGCGCCGACGGAGTCGCCGGTCTGCGCGACATCTACGGTCTGGAGTTTTCGGCATACCGCCCTTTGGCGGCGGGATCACTGCTGATGACGCAGGCCCTGGTCAACGGTCAGATCGATGCAGCCAACATCTTCTCGACCGACCCCTCGATCATGGCCAACGACTTCGTGGTGCTGGCCGACCCGGAAAACCTCTTCGTCGCGCAAAACCTCGTGCCGTTGGTGACCAAGGAAGCCAACAGCCCCCTCGTCAGGGCCACCCTTAATAGGGTGTCCGCCTTGTTGGAAGCCGACGAGCTCACCTCCATGCTCTCTGCGGTCCAGGTAGACGGCGACGACCCCGCCGACGTCGCCCAAACCTTCGTCGACATAAACCTGGACTAACTGTCGCCGGGACCAACCGGCGTGTCGACCCTCAGGTCGCCGGGACCGACCGGCACCAGGGAACTCAGGCCGTCGGGACCACTTCCGCGTCGTCCATCTCGGGCTCAGGCAAGCCGCGGTTCACCGCAGCCAGCAACATCTGGGCCACGTCGACCACCTCGACCTCTTCGCGCTCGCCGGCGGCCTGCTTCTCGGTCAAACCGTCCGAGAGCATCACCCTGCAGAACGGGCAGCCGATGGCGATGCGGTCGGCGCCAGTGGCTAGCGCCTCTTCGGTGCGGTTCGTGTTGATCTTGGTGCCGAGCTTTTCGTCCATCCACATCCGAGCTCCACCGGCACCACAACAGAACGACTTCTCCTGATTACGCGGCATCTCGGTCAGCGTCACGCCGGGCAGCGCACCGATCAGCTCACGCGGCGGGGAGTAGACCCCGTTGTGACGGCCCAGGTAGCACGGATCGTGGTAAGTCACGGTCTCCGCAGTCGAAGCGATGCCCGCTGACGACGCCTCGGAGGGCCGAGCGACGGGGGTGAGCCGCTTCTCGCACACCAGACGGTTCAACAATTGCGTGTGGTGCACGACCTCATAGTTGCCGCCCAACTGGGGGTATTCGTTCTTCAAGGTGTTGAAGCAGTGCGCACACGTGACGACGATCTTGGTGGCGTTGACCTCCTTGAGCATCTCCACGTTTTGCTGCGCCAACATCTGGAAGAGGAACTCGTTGCCCGCACGTCGGGCGGGGTCGCCGGTGCAGGTTTCACCGTCACCGAGCACCGCAAACGTCACGTCGGCCATGTGCAGCAGCGTCGCCACCGCCTGAGTGGTGGCCTTGGCGCGGTCCTCGAAAGCACCGGCACAGCCCACCCAGAACAGGTAGTCCACGTCTTTCAGATCTTCGACGTCTCCGCCAGCCAGCGGCACTTCGAAGTCCAGGTTTTTGGCCCAGTCCATCCGTGCGCGCGCCGACATACCCCACGGGTTCGATTTGTTCTCCAGGTTCTTGAACAACCCGCCGAGCTCCTTGGGGAAGGCCGACTCGATCAACGTCTGGTAGCGGCGCATGTCCACAATCGCGTCCACGTGCTCGATGTCCACCGGGCACTGCTCGACGCAGGCGCCACAGGTGGTGCACGACCACAGGATGTCGGTGTCGATCACGGCCCCGCCGTCCGGGATCGTCTTGTCACCCTCGGTCTTGCCAACGAGGTCGCGCTGCGCCGCAGCAACAGCCTCCTCGGGTATACCGTGTCCCTCGATCCCCGCCAGCGCCTTCTCGCGCGCTTCCTCGCTGGCCAACAGCCACGGTGCCTTCTCGTGGTGATGATTGCGCATCGCGATGACCAGCATCTTGGGTGATAGCGGCTTCTCGGTGTGCCAGGCCGGGCACTGTTCCTGACAGCGTCCGCATTCGGTGCAGGTCGAGAAGTCCAGC
>JBBSVB010000086.1:0-8963 GCA_038233875.1 Actinomycetales bacterium
GAGCAGTTGGAAGAGGGGGAGGGCGAGGAGATCACGGCAGACCAAGAGGTCACCATCGATTTCGTGTTGTTCAACGGCACCAACGGCGACTCGCCCGTGTCGACGTACAAGGACGGCGGCGCGGTGCCGATGGACCTTACGGCCTTGTCGCTTCCGCCGGCGTTTTTGAAGACGCTTCCCGGCCAGAAGCCCGGCGCGACCTTCGTCATGGCCGTGCCCCCCGCAGACGGTTTCGGTCCGGCGGGCAACCCGGACTTGGGGGTCAACCCCGACGACACGATGCTGTTCTACGTCGAGGTCGTCAGCGCCAGCACCCCCCTGACCCAGGCTGAGGGCGAAGTCGTTGACCCGGAGGCCGGTCTGCCTACCGTCGAGACGGACGGCACGAGCGCAGCCACCATCACCATTCCTGAAGGCACCCCCGAGCCGACCGAGCTCGTGGTGCAGCCGCTCATCAAGGGCGATGGCGCGGAGGTCGAGGCCAATCAGACCATCAAGGTCCACTACACGGGCGTGAAGTTCTCCGACGGTGAACAGTTCGACAGTTCGTTCAACAGCGGTGCCCCCTTCAGCACCGTCATCGGCGCGGGCCAGGTCATTCCCGGCTGGGACGAGGGCCTCGTCGGTCAGACCGTCGGGTCGCGTGTTCTGTTGGTCATCCCTGCCGAGCAGGCGTACGGCACCGAAAAGGAAAGCGGTAACCCCGACTCGTTGGGCGGCGAAACCTTGGTGTTCGTCGTTGACATTCTTAGCGCCAGCTGAGCGCTCAGTTCCCCACCGAAAGGCACCCATGACTGAACTGACCAAGCCCGAAATCGAATTTCCCGGCGACGAGCCGCCCACTGGGTTGCTTGTCGAGGACATCACCGTCGGCGACGGCGAAGAGGCCACAGCGGGTCGCGGCATCTCCGCGCACTACGTGGGCGTGTCCTGGTCCACCGGTGAAGAGTTCGACGCCTCCTGGAACCGCGGCTCCACCCTTGACTTCACGGTCGGGGTCGGCCAGGTCATCCAGGGCTGGGACCAGGGCCTGCTCGGTATGAAGGTCGGCGGCCGCCGCCGCATCACCATTCCGCCG
The DNA here is from genome assembly GCA_038233875.1 of Actinomycetales bacterium. Taxonomy (GTDB): domain Bacteria; phylum Actinomycetota; class Actinomycetes; order Actinomycetales; family Dermatophilaceae; genus Ornithinicoccus. The sequence goes on from JBBSVB010000086.1 coordinate 1,079, forward strand.
CACCTGGGGTACGGCGACCGTGGCGCGGGCGGTGCCATCAAGGGTGGGGAGACGCTGATCTTCGTCGTCGACCTGATGGGCGTTCGCTAGCTCAACACCGTTAGCGAGCCGTGCACGACTCGCTAGACCGAGGACCCTGTCTCTGGTGGGGCGGCGGCATGCCAACCGGCTGCTGACGCCGCCAGGAACGAGGCAGGGTCTTCGTCAATTCCGCGACCCATCGTCGACAGTTTCACCGGGGACCTCGACAGCGCCGTTCGCAAGTCACGGCACGGCACGCTCACTCGATGCAAGTGGTGGCTGCGTGAGATCAGGTCGGACGATTCGCGGTCGACCTGCCGTGCAAAGTCGTTGCTGATGCCTTCGCAGCCGCGCAGATCGGGCACCACCAGGTCCGTGTCGTGGGTGACGACGCGCCCGTAGGTTGTCGCGCTGTGGTGCGACACCCCCCGGTGTCTCGGCCTTGGGTCGGCGGCCGAGATCCGTAGCGCCGCAATACCGTGTCCACCAAGCAGTCCGACCGCATTAAGCCCCTCGCCGAGCGCCACACCCGAAAATCCCCAGCGCGTGCCGGTCCCCAAATTGCCAGGACCCTGCGTGAGCACAGCCACGTCCGCCCCGACCACGTGGTAGGCGGCGAGGAGCCCCGTGTGCACCGTCACCGCTTCGAGGTCACCGCCGAAGCTCTGACCGGTCGTGATCACCGAGTCCAGCCATTCGGCTTCCCGCAACGCCGCACAGGCCGTGGAGAAGGCCGCAGGCAAGGCACCGCCGTCGGTCATCACGTACGCCACCTTCAGCGATTCGCCACCTGGGCGAGCCCGAATGCCTGCCACCACCGCCGCAAGACTGGAGTGCAGGTCTGCGGCGACGACCGGCATACCGTGCAGCGAGTCGGCCTCGCGTAGCACCTCATGATGCGGGCTTTCCTGGTCGTCGACCCCCAGAACCATGGACTGCAGCGGGGTGTAACGAGCCTTCACCAGGTGCCCCGGCCCGGTCTCGGCGATCGGCAGTTTGTCCGGGAGCGCAACCACCAGAGCAAAACCACCCGTGCCCAAACCCCGCTGATATGCGGTCGTGTTGAGCAGCACTCGATCACCCACCGCCGGCGTGCCGACCAGATCGGGGTAGGCCAACGCCGGTATGTCGGGCTGCGCCGAGTCTTCGGTGCCGCTGGTGCCCTCGGTGCCCGTAGTGAAGTCGATGTCGGGCGACACGTCGATGGTGATGGCACCGCTCCACTGCCCGCGCACCCTTGACACCACGCCCTGCGCCCAGATGATCACAGCCCGCACCCTACGTGTCCGGTAGCGTTCAGAGGGTGGAAGACGGTCAAAGGGTGGCAGACACCAGCCCATTGGCAGGCGACGAGCCTACGCGGCACAGCCCGGCCGCGGCAAAGACTGAGCGCCTGCTCAATCTGGTGATCGCGCTGCTCTATACGCGTCAGCCCCTGAGCAAAGCGCGGATTCGTAGCGCCGTCCCGCAGTATGCCGACAGCACCGACGAAGCCTTCGACCGCATGTTTGAGCGCGACAAGGATGAGTTGCGGGCCCTCGGCATACCCCTGCGCACGGAGATCCTCGATGCATTCTTCGACGACGAAGCCGGGTATCGGATCGACCGGCGCGAATACGAACTTCCCGCCATCGAGTTCACACCGGACGAGGTGGCCGTGATCGGTGTGGCCAGTCGTGCCTGGTCGCAGGCGAGCCTGGCCGGGCCGGCCGCCCAGGCTCTCCGCAAACTGCAGGCCGCCGGGGTCGAGCAGGACGAGGCGTCGGTGGCAGGGATCGAGCCGCTGCTTTACACCACCGAGCCCGCGTTTGAGGCGGTGCGGACTGCCACTATCACGGCCAAGCCGATCCGATTCGGCTACCAGCGCAGCCGGGGCAGCGACGCGGCCGACCGACATATCCAGCCGTGGGCGCTGACCAACTGGCACGGAAAGTGGTACGTCACGGGTTTCGACCTCGACCGCGACGCCCCGCGCGTGTTCCGGCTCGACCGGGTCACGTCAGCGGTGAAGATCCAGCGCACTAAGGCGAACCCCGCCCATGCGGTGCCGCCTGATCACGACCCCCGATCGATGATCATGTCGGCTACCGGCCGCGAGCCAGCGCAGACCTCGACCGTGCAGGTGCGGATGCGTCCCGGGACGGGGCACAGTCTGCGCCGCCGCGCTCAGGAGTTCGTCAACGGACACCACGAGAAGGGCGAATGGGATGTGGCGACCTTTACCAGCTTGTCGGCTGCGGTTTTGGTGACCGAGGTTGCTGGAATGGGGCCGAACGCTGTCGTCATCGACCCACCCGAGGTGGCAGCGGCCGTCCGTTCGCGTCTCGAAGCGGTGCTGGCGGCTCACACTCGACCGGGAGAGGTGCCAGCTTGGTGACCTTCGAGTCTGCGACCGACCGCCTCGATCGTCTCCTGACGATGGTGCCGTGGTTGATGCGCAATCAGGGCATCGACATCGCCGAGGCCGCGCGCACTTTCGGCGTCAGCAACGATCAGATCGTCGACGACCTGCAGTTGCTCTTCGTCTGCGGGACGCCCGGGCACCTGCCCGACGACCTCATCGAGGCCTCTTGGGAGGGCGGAAAGGTCTTCGTCGGGAATGCCGACACCATCAGCCATCCGTTGAAGTTGGGCCGCGACGAAGCCTTGGCGCTGATCGTGGCGTTGCGCACGCTGGCCGCGTCTTCGGGCGTGGGGGAGAGCGACGCGATTGCTCGGGCTCTGGCGAAGTTGGAGACCGCGGCCGGCGACCTGGCTTCGGTTGCAGCCAGTATGAGCGTGACCATCGACAGCGACGTCGACCAACAGCGATTGTTAGGTCAGATCCGTGCGGCGTTGGCCAGTCACTCGCGGTTGCACGTGCGCTATCTCGTGGCCTCCCGTGACGAGGCCACCGAGCGTGACATCGACCCCATGCGGGTGCTCAGCGTTGACGGCCGGTGGTATGTCGAGGCGTGGTGCCACTCGGCGCTCGACGTCCGGCTGTTCAGGCTGGACCGGATCGAAGCGCTGACGGTGCTTAAAGTCGATGGCACCCCGCCCAGTTCCGCCGTGTCGCGGCCGGTGGGACCGGGCGTGTTCCAGGCGCGTGACGGCGATGCGTTGATCACCCTTGAGGTCGCTGCCTCGGCTGCTTGGGTCGCCGAGCAGTTCCCCGTTGAATCCGTTGAGCCGCTGGCTGACGGCGGATTGAGGCTGGAGGTGCGGGCTTCTGATCCCCGATGGTTGGTGCGGTTGGTATGGCGCCTTGGCGGGGCTGCAAGGGTGACGAGCCCGGCATACGTGGTCGATATGGTGCGCGACGGCGCGCAGTCGGCTTTGCAGCACCTTCCCAGCACACCTGCGTAGACTCAACATGCGAGTGCCTACCTGCGCTCGCACTTGGCGAGACGGCAGCGAAAGGCGACATCGTGCTTAGGAACATTCAAGGTTTCCAGTGGGTCATCATCATCCTTGCAATCGTGATCCTGATCGGCTGGAAGCGTCTTCCCGATGCCGCTCGGAGCCTGGGTCGGTCGCTTCGTATCTTCAAATCCGAAGTCGAGCAGATGTCCAACAAGGACGACGACGAGAAGCCCAGCGCCGCAAGCAGCGACACCGTCGATGGCCACACGGGAGCACACCCCATGACCAGCGACAAAGATGCCGCGTTGCGGAACGACACGGCACCCAGTGACGACACCGCACCTCGCAGCGACGACCGTCCCTCCTGAGGTTTAGCCACAAGCCGGTCAACCGATGGTTCTTTCTCGCAAGCGCGCCCGCGACCCCGAAGGGCGGATGTCGCTAGGCAGTCACTTTAAAGAGTTTCGCAACCGCTTAGTCATTGCGGCGCTAGCGGTTGTTCTTTGCGCTGTGGTCGGCTGGATCTACTACAACGAGATCATCAAGATCATTCTTGACCCGGTATCGGACGTCAAGACCGATGACGGATCAGCGTTGATCGTGCCAAACTTTGCGTCAACCATCACCCAGCCATTTGCGTTGCAACTGAGGATATCCATCTTTGTTGGGGTGGTGTTGTCGAGCCCCATCTGGATCTGGCAGATATGGGCCTTCATGTTGCCGGGCTTAAAGAAGCGTGAGCGCCGCTTGGCCATCTGGTTTTTTGTGGCGTCGGTCCCGCTTTTCTTCATTGGGGCCGCACTCGCCGGGTGGGCTTTGCCTCGAACGGCAGCCATTCTCTTGTCCTTCTTGCCTCCCGAAGCCGGGGGTGTACTTGACGCGGTGAGTTGGCTCAATTTTGTCCTCTACTTCGTGGTGGCGTTCGGTATTGCTTTCCTTTTGCCGGTATTCATGGTGGGGCTCAACAGTCTTGGGCTGTTCCCGGTCAAGGCCATGCGCAGCGGTTGGCGCTTCGCACTGCTCGGCATCCTGGTGTTCTCCGCCCTCGCCACTCCAGATCCCGAGTTGACCACCATGTTCGCGTTGGCCACTCCCATGTTTGCCTTGTATTGGTTGGCCGTCGTGGTATCCACCTTCAACGAACGCCGCCGCCGCAAGAATGAGCCCGACTGGACCAGGACCGCAGACGACGAAGCCAGCGCCTTGTGAGGTATGCGGTCCTGCACGGTCGTCGTTCGGGGCACCGCTCCGACGCCGGCTTGGTGGCGCATGTGGTCAACGTGCTTGTGGCTGGGGGTCACCAAGTCGAGCTTTTGACCGCCGAGGACGTCGCCGCTGCCCACTGTGCCTGCGCGACCGCCGTCGTCGATGGTGTCGACGTGCTGTTGGTCATCGGCGGTGACGGGGCAGTGCGCATCGCCGCCAGCCATTGCGTCGGCAGCGAAACCGCGATTGCAATCGTCCCAGCTGGTAGCGGGAACGACACCGTGCGCTCGCTCGGCATCCCGACCGGTACGGCCGATGCGATTCAGGTCGCGCGTCGGGGTCATCGCTGGCGCATCGATGTCATCAACGCGAGCAGCACAGCGGCCAACGGCGCGTCGTCCACCAACGACACGTCGACCACGAGCACCACGTCGTCCATCAAGGCTTGGCAGGACTACGTCGTGGGCTCTGTGCCTGCGGCGTTGGATGCTCGGATTGCCGCTCGATCGCAGCGGGTGCCGTCACTGCTCGGCCCGGCCAAATACGCCGCAGCCGCTCTTGTAGAGATCCCTCAACTTCGGCCGCAGCCCTACCGACTCCACCTCGATGGCCCTGCCTCCCAGGGCGCTGATGGCACCCAACGCGAAGCACGCGACCTCGAGGTCGAAGCCCTCGTCGTCGCCGTCTGCAATTTGCCCATCTTCGGCGGCGGGATGCAGATCGCCCCAGATGCCGACCCCAGCGACGGACTGCTGGACGTTGTGATCATCGAGAAGGTCGGCCCGGTTGCGGCCCTCGGCTTGCTGCGCGGAGTCTTCACCGGCACCCACGCAGACCACCCCGCTGTACGGATCGAGCGCTGCTCCCGCATCGACATCGCAGGGCCCGAGCTGACGGCATACGGCGATGGCGACCCGCTGGGGCCGCTGCCCCTGACCTGCGAAGTGCGGCCGGGCGCACTCGACGTGATCGTCCCTGCGGGAAACGGCAAAGGTCCTGACGTAGCCTGATCGGTATGTCGCAGGCCGAGGAAATGTCCCCAGCCGAGCGGTACGCCGCATCACGAGAGCGTGCCAAACGCCAGTTGTCGCCCGCAGGGGACTTTGCGGCCAGCCTCGACTTTGAGCTCGACGACTTTCAGATCGAAGGCATCGACGCCGTCGCCGCCGGGTCAGGTGTGCTGATCGCGGCGCCGACCGGGGCGGGCAAGACTATCGTGGGGGAGTTCGCCGTCGATATGGCGCTGCGGACGGGCCGCAAAGCCTTCTACACCACGCCGATCAAGGCGCTTTCAAACCAGAAATATCACGACCTCGTGGACCGCCACGGCGCCGATCAGGTCGGGTTGCTGACGGGGGACTCCTCGATCAACGGTGAAGCGCCGATCGTTGTGATGACCACCGAAGTGCTGCGCAACATGATGTATTCGGGGTCCTCGACGCTGCTGAACCTTGGCTTCGTGGTAATGGACGAGGTGCACTATCTCGCCGACCGGTTCCGGGGGGCCGTGTGGGAAGAGGTCATCATCCACCTCGCCGACAGCGTGCAGGTGGTGTCCCTGTCGGCGACGGTCAGCAACGCCGAGGAGTTTGGCGAGTGGTTGCGCGCGGTGCGCGGCAACACCGAAGTCATCGTCAGTGAGCACCGGCCGGTACCGTTGTGGCAGCACATGATGGTCGGCACCGACATGTTCGACGTGTTCGTGCAGACCCCGGGGACGGTGGCCGGTCGCGATCACGGCATGACGCGAGTGAACCCCGATCTGGTGCAGCGGATCTCGGTGGCCGAGCGAGCCGACGGGTGGCGTCGGGCCGACTCCGGCGGGCCGCGCGGCCGCAAGGGGAAGTCGACCGCGAAGTGGGGCTCGGGGCCAGGGTCGGGGTTGGACGAGCGCGTGGTGCGCCAGGGTCGGCCCCCAGCACACGGCGCAAGTCGCGCGGACGTGATCGAAGAGTTGGAGCGGCACGGTTTGTTGCCGGCAATCACCTTTATCTTCAGTCGCGCAGGGTGCGACGGGGCGGTGTCGCAGTTGCTGTTTCGCGGCACGCGCTTGGTGCCGGATGCGTTGAGCCGCGAGATTCGGCATACGGTCGCTGATCGTGTTGCCACCTTGAGCGAGCCCGATCTAGCAGTGCTGGGGTATGCCGAGTTCGTTGAAGGTTTGTCGCGGGGGTTTGCCGCGCACCACGCTGGGATGCTGCCGCTGTTCCGCGAGATTGTCGAGGAGTTGTTTTCGGCCGGGATGATCCGAGCGGTTTTTGCCACCGAGACGCTGGCGCTGGGCATCAACATGCCGGCACGCAGCGTGGTGTTGGAGAAATTGGTGAAGTTCAACGGGGAGTCACACGCACCGATCACTGCTGCCGAGTACACGCAACTGACGGGCCGAGCTGGCCGACGAGGCATCGACATCGAGGGCCATGCGGTGGTGTTGCACCGGCGCGGGGTGGACCCCGTGGACGTGGCGGGGCTGGCCTCGGCGCGGACGTACCCGTTGCGCTCCAGTTTTCGGCCGAGCTACAACATGGCGGTCAACTTGGTGGCCCAATTCGGGCGCGACCGGGCGCACGAGTTGCTGCAGGCCTCGTTTGCGCAGTTCCAGGCTGATCGGTCGGTCGTGGGGCTGAGCACGCAGGTCCGTCGCCACCAGGAGGCCCTCGAGGGGTATGCCGAAGCGATGGCGTGCGACCTCGGCGACTTTGCGGCATACGCACAGATCAGGCACCAGATCACCGCAGCCGAGAAGGCTGGGACCAAGCGGCGCCAGGCCAACCGGCGAATGATCATTGCTCGGTCCCTACAGGATTTGAAGCCGGGGCAGGTGGTGCATCTGGCCAGCGGTCGACGCCGGGGGATGGCCGTCGTGCTGCGGGGTGCCCGTCGAGACGTGGACGCCCCCGAGCCCACGATGTTGACCACCGACGGGCAGGTCCGACGGGTCGGGGTCGCCGAATTGGACGAGCCGCTGACCCCCCTGGACAACACGCTGCGCATCCCTTCGCGATTCAACCCGCGCAACGCCAAGTCACGCCGCGACCTCGCGGCCACGTTGCGCACCCAGGTGCCGGACGATGCGCATCGGCGCGGCAAGAAGGGGCGCAGGGACGCAGCCGGGGCCGACCCCGAGAGCGCCGCCGAGGTGGATCGGCTCAAGACGGCGTTGCAACGCCATCCCTGTCACCACTGCCCTGAGCGCGAAGAACACGCGCGCTGGTCCGACCGCTGGTGGACGCTGCGACGGGAGACCGACGACCTGCAGCGGCGCATCGGCAGCCGCACCAACACAGTGGCTCGGACCTTCGAGCGGATCTGC
>JBBSVB010000087.1:0-8961 GCA_038233875.1 Actinomycetales bacterium
ACGCCGGTCTCTCCGACATGGCCCGCCACTACATCGGCGGCATCCTCAAGCACGCGCCGTCGCTGCTGGCGTTCACGAACCCGACGGTCAACTCCTACCACCGCCTGGTGCCCGGCTTCGAGGCCCCGATCTCCCTGGTCTACTCCCAGCGCAACCGCTCGGCCTGCGTGCGGATCCCGATCACGGGATCGAACCCCAAGGCCAAGCGCATCGAGTTCCGCTGCCCCGACCCGTCGGCCAACCCCTACCTCGCCTTCTCGGCGCTGCTGCTGGCCGGTCTCGATGGCATCAAGAACAAGATCGAACCGGCCGCTCCCATCGACAAGGACATCTACGAGCTCCCGCCGGACGAGATGGCCGACATCGACCAGGTCCCCACGTCGCTCAACGCCGTCCTCGACCACCTCGAGGCCGACCACGAGTTCCTGACGGTCGGCAATGTCTTCACCCCCGACCTGATCGAGACGTGGATCGACTACAAGCGCCAGCAGGAGATCCTGCCCGTCCAGATGCGTCCGCACCCGCACGAGTTCGAGCTCTACTACGACATTTAGTACGGGCTAGTTCGTGGGTTCGTCACAGCCCCTGACCTGCACTGCCTCTGGAAGTTAAAGCCCCAGTTCAAGAGGGGTTTTTGAAGCTGTATGCACTCTTCATCACGAAGGGGCAGGTCAGGGGCTGTTTCGTGCTCTGAGACAGTTCTTGTGCCATCGCCGTGCCATTGACAGGATCTTGTGGCTCGATTCGACTTCCCTGTTTTCCGAACACGACGAACGTCAGCGCCTAGGGTGTGGGGCCGGGGGCAAGCCCCATCGAATACGGGACGAACGGTGCTCACATGCGAAGGCTGGGCCTCTGCTTCCTTACTGTTTTGCTGCTGCCTGCCTGTTCAGCCATACAGAGCACCAGCGGTCCCGAGTACGCCAAAGATGACCTGAGCACAGACGTAATCAAGGCACTGAATCGCAACCTGAAGCAAAACGGGTTCGGCAAGGTCGGCAAGGCCCGGTCCGCCGACTGTGAAGACGTCCCCGACATTAAGAAGGATGCGATCGCGGACTGCACCGTCTCATTCTCGGACGGCACCGAGGGCTACTTTCGGGTGACCTTTCAGGATGACGCGGGACACTTCCTAGTTGAGGCGGCCTGACCAGTAGCCGCGTGCCGTATGCGTCACCCCATCGCGGACCTTCCGTTAAAGTTCAGCAGTTGACATAGGTATCGAGCCCTGACGCTACTTCCCAACAAGTATCGTCCAAGTCGCAGTGCACTCGTGAAAAGCCTCTAAGGGATTTGATAGTCCTCGATACTGCCAGCGGTATCCACAATTTCCACCCTCCACGAAAATCTGGTTCCGTCATCGAACTGAACTTTACAATCCGAAGTCGCGCCAATTTCGATGTCTCGGATGGCCTCGCAATCTGCACTCTTCATCAGCGGAAACGTAGATCCTGTGAGTCTCGTTGTCTCTTGCGTTCCGGAATTATTCTTGCGGATCAAGTCTCGTTCAATCTCTGCGCTTGGGTAATCAGAAGCGATTAAGACCTTCCCGCCCACAAGAAGCAGGAGGATGAGGACAACTGTGTAGATGACTTGCAGGATAGTTGCTCGCTTGAACACGGATTGGCCGACGGAGGGCGCAACTTGTTTGATTTTTCGAGCCTTCATCATTCCAACGAACGGAACTATCCAAGTCCATCGCTTTGCGTCTTTGATTCGTCTGACGAGTTCGCCATCAGCGGACTCCTGCGTGGCGCTTGCAGGGGGACCCGTCAGAGTTGGTTCGCAAGTTGAATCCGGGGCGATCTGGTCAGTCCACTTCGATCCGTCCCAGTAACGAACGGTGTTGACCATGGTCGGATGGGGATACCACCCTGCCGGGATTGGCGGGTGCGATGAAGTCTCGGACATTCGGGTCGCTCCGGTCTCTACGGACTTGACCGCATCAGGCTACTTGCCCTCGGGGGGCGGGGAACCAGAACAGAGGAAACGTCATGCGGTCCGCTGCCGGTAGCGGTTCAGGATCACGCGCTCAACCACCATGAAGCCCGACCACGGGCGTAGGTCCGCAACGTCGTTGAACTGGCCTTGCTTGATGAAGGCCGTACCCGTGAAGGCGAACCCCTTCAGGATTCGAGTCCCCGCACTGACGGCAACACTCATCAGATCAGGCGGGACAGGGTAGGGGATGCGGCCCCGCAGTTGTCCGTAGATCAGGCCCCAGACCATCTCTGCCGCCTCCATTGTGCGGGAGTGCGGCACTGCGGGACTGTCTTCGAACGCAATCTTGACCCGGTACGCCGTAGCGAGAATCGTGCTCACGTAGTCCAGGGGCTCGGGGGCTGGCTCAACTGCGGGGATGCTCATCTCAACCCTAGGCGGTCACGCCGCGAAGCACGACGACGGCTTCCGGCAAGAGCGGCTGGGCGTCGTAACGTGCCGTCACCCGGATGCCGATCTGGTCATACGCGGCGTACAACTGATCAAGCACCTTCACGGTCGGATTCATGTCACGGCCAACCGCAATGGTGGACATGTCGCAGAGCACGACACTGGTCGTGTCCGGCATTCCGGACTCTTCCGGAATCCTGTTTGTCACGATCACTTCGAAGCCCAGAAGACGGAACTTTCCGGCCTCGGTCGGGTCAGGAGTGATCAGGTACTTTCCGGACGTGTCCTTCAACTTGCGCAACTGCACGAACGTCGAAGAGCGCACGAGCCACCGCAACCGGGACGTATCGACATCAGCAGCCATCGCAAGACCAACCGCGTCGTGCAAGTCATCGAGGGAGAGCACGCCGATTCCCGGCATGGCCTGAGTTCCAGTCCACGTCAGGACGCCTTCGGGCTCGGTGCGGTTGAGCCCCAGCGGGTTGCCAAGACCAGTGATGAAGGCTTCGTCAATCTTGGTCGTGACACGACGGACAAGCCGTTCCCGGATCGTGGCTTCGATGTTAACCACGGACTGCCGCATCAACTCGGTGCTGAAGCGGCTGATTTCCTTCACACCCTTCAAGGTGCGAGGAAGCAACAGCACTTCGGAGAAGTCCGGGACGTAGGTATCGGGAATGAGTTCGTTCTCCCCGATCCAGTCCGGCTCGGAACTGTCGTCGTTCAACTTGGGAACGCGGATCGGAGAGCCATCGGAGTCAAAGACCCGGACACCTGCCCCCAGAATGACGGAGCGATCTTCGAGAGGCTTGACGAGAACATTGCTGACGATTTCCCGGAGGACTTCGGGACTGGTCGTTGTTGCAGTGGGCATGGTTGCCACCTTCTGGAATCAGACGTTAGTTGGTTGTCTGTCCCTTGGTGGCCTGCACCCGATGGACTCGAACGGGGCCTCATGCCCGATTCAGTAAACTTTAGCAGCGGTTGTGCCGGGGATCGTTCGTCCTGCTAACTTGCGGCGTCACGCAGCATGTTGCCAAACGCTGCGAGTCCACTCGTGTTCGCTTCTGTGGTGACTCCCTGGCCCACGTCACCGACTGGCCGGATTTTTGCAAGGTGCGGACGTTCCTTGATCAGTGCCTCGACTGCTGCGGTCACCTTGGCGGGATCGGGGTAGCCGTCCTCTCCCAACAGTTCGTCGCTGAAGGGGAGGTCGCGGGGGTCGTGAAGACGTCCGCTGGTCTCCACATAGGACGTAACGAGTCGCTTGGCGAGTTCGTCGCTCTTTTTGCTGTTTGTCCGGTGCTTTGCGGCCTCCTGCCGCAATTCCTCGACGTACTCGCGGCTAAACATCGTGTTCTCGGGCTCTGAGGTCGATTCTGCGGGGTTTTCTAACGAGTCGGGAGTCAGGGTGTCGCCGGGCTTGCGTTCGTCGTTCTCCGGACTGTTTTCGGTTTCCGCGTTGTTGGTGCTCATGCTGACTCCTTCTTTCTGGTGACAATGCGAACGGGGATGACCGTGCATTCGCAGTACGGGTGACTGATGGGAAGTTGATCGAGCGGGTAGGTTCTGCGGGCGAGGTCAATGCACAGCGGGCAGGGATGAGGATCGAGAATCCATCGCATCCGCGCTTCTACTTGGTGACGGATGAGCGCCGTTCGGGTGGTCTGTCTCGCAGCGTTGCTCGGTTCGGTTTTCGCGATGCGTCCCAGTCGCGGCAGAGCATCGATCTTGCGTCGTTCGAGAAGCGTGGCGAAGACTTCGGTGAGCCGGTCGGCTTCGTTCTCGGGTGTAGCGAGACCCAGTGGGGAGAGGCCGAGCCACGAGGCCGACCACGCATCCGCGAGTGCGGTTGCTGCCTGGTTCGCGGTCGCAAGGAAGATGCCCAGACTTGAGGCAAGAGTGAAGCCGGCGAATGTGCTCGATGCTGCAACGGCAAGGACGGTCTGTTCTGACTTGGACGCAATCTCGGCTTGTTGCTGCCGGTAGTTCTCCGGAGTCATCACGGCCCAATGACCTTCGGCGTGGTGGTGGCCTCGACCATCTGCGCGGCTGCGACCTCAAGGGTTCGCGCTCGTCGTGCCTCGCGGTTGCGTCGGCTCTCGGTCGGTGTCAGTCCTAGGTAGCGCTCGGCTGCGAAGTCCGGATCCAATATTCCGGAAGCAACACCCTTCGATGCTGCGTCCATGCTCTGCGCTGTCGTGCGGGTTTCGAAGTCAGACCACAGGGTTTCGAGGTTCGTCAGTTCCGGCAAGAAGAAGCCTTGATCGATGGCAGATGCGAGCACCATCACTTCCTCCCAAGCCCCAGCGAATGACGCGGCCTTCCTTCGTACGAGAGCGACGAGACTTGCCTCAGCGGATCGGATCGCATCGGCAGACGATGGCTGATCACCCTGCAATCCGAGGTAGTGCGACGGCAGGCTAGCGACGGCTGACAGGTCACGTTTCAACATGGCAAGGCTGCCGAGGAAGCCCTGAAGGTCACTGCCCGGGAACTCTCCGAACCGCGATTGCACATCTTCACTGACCCACAATCGTCCGGGCAGATCAGAGAAGTTGGTGCCCCGATCAATCTCCCCGGTCGGCTGACCTGTTACATCGTTGGGCTCTTCTTCCAGCTGGATTCCTGACGCCCACCTGCGCGGGGAAGCATGCGACTCTGCCGCAACCATCATGTCCGTCTGAAGTTTCGTCATCGCGTCGAGCAACCCTGTGAGGTCCGCCAACTCACTTCGCCCCTGAGGGTTGGTCACGGTGGGGCGGTTCGTGAGCGGCACGAGGGGAACGACACCAAGCGGGTTCGGCACGGCTTCGACGTGCTCCCACTTCGCTCCTTCCAAACTGCCCGGTGTGTCATCGCCGGAACCAAGCACACGGGAGGTCGTACGGAAGCGCACAACGCGATTAGGCAGGAACAGCACGGCGTGTCCGTGCTCATCTGCAACCCAGCGCTTCAGTCCTGCCGTGCGAGTACGAGTAGCGCCGTTGAAGATCACTGCACACTCACGGGCGCTCTCGACCGTGATCAGCGGCCTACCGTCGCCATCGGCCCAGACCAAAGCGAATGCGCGTCCGTAGGTCAAACATTCGCCGTGTGCGAGTTGGCTCGCCTCATCGAGATCGTTGCGTTGCCACAGAGACCATAAGCGCTGGTCGGCTTCGGCTTCTTTCGACGTCCGGAAGCCAGTCACGCAGAGTCGCTCTTCAACAGCTGCGATGACATGACGAGCCCAGGGCATTTGAAGGGTTCTCAGGCGTCCCTTGGTCGCTTCCTTCACTTCCGGGGCGAGGAATTCCAACGGAACCTCGCCGAGTGTGTACTGGTCCCACCTATCGAGCCCTGACCGGCCCTCATCAATCTTTCGGCTCAACTTCTCCATGATCTGTTCCTGCGTACTCACCATGTTCCGCCGACCACCTTCAGGTTTCGCCGTGGCCTCGTGGCGTTGGCATGGAGCGCGGCTCTGTCGAGCGCACCAATTGCGGAGACTGCCGCATCAATCTTCTTGGCAGACTTGGATTTTTCCTTCGTGATCACGTCTCCGTACCGCGTGAATTTCACAACCGCGTTGGCAACGTGCGAAGCAAGAGCGGGATTACCGTCATGAGTGACGGTTTGTTCAAGAACGGCGGCTGTCATTCGCTCGGTCGCCGGACCCATGCGTGACGGTGTGCTCGTCGGGTACACCAACACGCGCTTGTTTCCGTACCTCTTCGCCCAGGCTTCGATTTCTGAACGAAGCATGTAGGGGTCTGCTGCCAACTCTTGGACGTTCCATCGCCGGAAACTTTGATCAACAGTGCGATTGAGTTCGTCGCGCGGAACGCGCCAGTCATCGCGAGCGTTGGGGGGCTTCTCCCACATCTGGACAACGAATAAGTGATGTGGTCTGTTCACAGTGCAACCCAACAGAGCGGTTGAATCGTCGTTGAACGAACCATCGAGAAACAGCACGACAGGTTCTTTCAAAACGATCTGTCGCGTACTGTCCTCGCATTCGTCCCAGACACCAGCCGGAAGCCATGCCCCGGCGTTCTCGACCCACTGACCTAGGCGGAAGCGCCTAAAACTGGACTGCCGCGTAGTCAGCACTTCATGACGCAGCGGTTCGATCTTCAAGAAGTCATTGAGTGCCGGGTTAGCAATCTCCCATGCTCTCTCGTCATCGATTGCGCAACTCTCAGGCGCGGCAAACTCGCGGAGATAGAAGCCCTTGTCCTCGGGGTGTTCGCGTCCGTACCGCACCAACGTCCGCAGGACAGAAGCGTGAGTGTCTCCGGGAGTTGAAATTCCGAACACTTGGGATCGTTCATTCTTTCCGCAAGCCAACGTGACGGCTTCCCACGTTTCTTCACGGACAAATTCCAATTCGTCAACGCAAGCAAAACTTGGACTGTATCCCTGAAGAGCATCCGGCTCACTGGGAAGAGTCAGCAAACTAGAATCAGTTGATGGAACGACTATTCGATCCTTGTAAATCTGGCACTGTGCCGAGAGTTGCGGGGAAAGTTCGATCATCCGGCGCACTCGTCCGAAGGTAATCCCGGCTTGGCGCTCGTTGGTCGCAACGCAGAGGACTTCCGCGCCCTCTACGTTGTCGGCAAACAGGTGGTACGCGGCAAGTACGGCGGCAAGCCCGCTCTTACCGTTGCCACGAGGCATCACCACAACGCCTCTGACGGGCCGTTGGCCACGGGCTGGCACCAAGCCACGGACGATCTGCACCTGCCATGGCCTGAGCCTGAAGGTTTCCTTTGCGCCCTTCCCACGGGGAACCTTCAGGAAGTCACGGCAGAAGGCGTCAACCCGCTTAGCCCCAGACGGTGGGAGGTGGGACAGGTCAAGCGCAGGAGCAGTCACCTGACGCTTTGGTCCGGCCTTCACGCTTGCCCACCCGGATGAGTAATCGACCCTTGCCATAAATCCCCGGGGGTCGCAGACCCCTTTAGGGGTGGACCCCCTAGTACTTCACTTGAAGCGGAAGACGAACCTGATCCGGGAAGGGATCGGATCGCACCCTTTCGACTGTTGTGAAAACGACACAAAACTTGAACGTGATCGAGTGACTTCGCGGGCCAGACCAAGTGATCTGCTGTCAGGTCAGGATCAGTGCACCCCGGCACCGAACAGAACGGCTGCAAGTCTCGTGCCCGCTTCGAAAGGCGACGCCACGAAGCGCCGTATCCCCGCGCGTCAGCTGATGCCGGGTTCTTGCGCTTCCCGGACTTGCGTCGTGGCTGAAGAGCCTCGCATTCCTCACAACGGGTACCGACTGCCGGAAAACCACACCCCAGACAGCATCTGAGCGGCCTCTGAAGGCTTGCGGCTACGTCGATGGCACTCCGTTGTCTCTGGGACCTGTTGGGCCGTTAGAACCGCAATTCTGTGCTTTCTCGAGGCGGATTACAAACACCGACACACCAAAGGAAAGGAAAACGTCCCCGGTGTAGAGGTCCCGGGGACGTTCCCTGCTGACCGGAGATTGCATCCGATTTCACACACAGTCACCGGACGACAGGAGAATGTGACCCGGTGGCATGACAAAGATAGCCGAGAATGAAGCGTGGTCAAGCACCCCGCGTCCGGCGTCGTCGTGGTGGATGACACACCGAACAGATGTAGGTGTCCAGGTCTGCCCGAAACACCAACGCGCCCACATGCCCCTTGCTGCACTGGGCTTTGGCGTCTTGCTTCAACTTGCATCATCTTTTCGGCCGAGAAAGAATCGCCCTAATTTGAAATTGTCCCGCTGGTGAATCAAGCCTGCTTCCACAAGCAGGTTGAAGTCATTTTTCAAGTCGATTGTGTTTTTACCGAGAGAATGGGATATATGAGCGCCAAACATGCCATCAGGATTCTCCCGAAGTAGGTTCACGATTTGTTTGCAATTTTTGTTCATCTTCACCTTGGAAGACGCCTGCTCAGGCATGGCCGAAGAAGCCTTGGTCTTGATGAAAAGTTGCGGTTGCAGATCACCCAACTTCCCGCCCTTTAACTGCGTAGGTGACGTTCCCGCAACGTCACCCTTGCTTGTAGTCCTCTTCTTCTTCAATTTCTTCTTCTTCTTGGGTTGTACTTGATCCTTTGCTCTTAGGCCCTGTGAGCCAACGTCACCCTGACGTTGAGCCAACGTCACCTGACGTTCGCTGGACGGCACCTTCGTTGTGGGTGACGTTCGCGCAACGTCACCCAACATGAGCACGTAGGAAGGCAGCTTCCACTTCACGCCCCTACTGATGTATCGCACGGCAAGAACTTCCTTGGCCTGAAGCGCGCGGATCATCTTTCGGCACTGATCACGGGTTCTTCGGTTGTCCTCGCCGTAGAGGTTCACGGCTAAGAGAGCCAGCGTCGGAGTGAACTGGGCGGGGTCGTGGCTAGCAAGTTCGGCCAACACCACACGCTCGCGATCGGTCAGGCCCTGATGCCTGAGCCCTGATCCACCGATGAAGTTGGCGGTGTGAGCGTGGCGTAGAACGAGAATGCCCTTGCCTGGTTGGAGAATCGGAGTTGCGAAGCAACGATTCGACCACACAAACAAGGGGCATCTCGTAAGTGCGAGCATCT
>JBBSVB010000088.1:0-8945 GCA_038233875.1 Actinomycetales bacterium
GACAAGCCGATCGGTCAGCGGCGCCAAAAAGTCGATGCGCCGCAGGTCCCAGTACCGCCCCGCGTCAGTCCGCTCCGAGAGGACCTCGCCGTGGTTCTCGTAGACGCCGAAGAGCCGCGAGCGTCGCTTCCCGTCTGCCACGAGCACCACCCAGTACCGCTCGGGATCGGCCGGAAACTTCCGGGTCGAGATGTCCTGCGAGCGGGTGTAGTCGAGCACGCGCTCGTCGGTCAGATCCTCGGGACCGCGGAGCCCGTGATGGTCGGACGGGTTGAAGGAGTGCCGGATGACTCGGATGTCCTCCAGCCGGATGGGCGGATCGTGATCGGCTCCGACCGACGAGAGCACGTGGCCCAGCGTGAGGAACGAGGGCGTCACAGCGGCATCAAAAGTGTCGGTCACTGGCTCAATCTAGGTCCAGCGACAACGGCTCGGTCGCGCCTCGCACGCCGTGCAGCCGCGTGACTCGCGGAGCGCCCGCCTACCGCATATCCGTCGGAGCATGGGCCCAAACTGGGGCGGTGCCCTCCACCACAGCCCTTGTTGAGCCGTCGCTCCTGACCTGGGCGCGCACGAAAGCGAACATCGAGCCGATCAACGCCGACCGCAAGATCGGCGTGCCCGAGGGTCGCGTCACCGAGTGGGAGCAGGGCAAGTCGCGGCCGACCGTGACGCAGTTGCGCAAGGCCGCGGACGTCTACAAGCGCCCGCTGGGCGTCTTCTTCCTGCCCGAGCCTCCGCAAGACTTCGAGACTCTGCGCGACTTTCGGCGCATCTTCGGCTCGGCGGCCGCAGAGTGGTCCGCGGCGCTGCACGACGAGTACCGGCGAGCACACGCCCAGCGTGAGGCGCTGCTGGAGATCGCCGAACTCGACGGAATCGAGCCGACCGGCGCGTGGCGGCTGACCCGACTACCGGACAGCGGCGAACGGATCGCCGTCGCGGCACGCGCCGCACTTGAGGCTGCTGCCACGTTCGCGTTCCCGACGCCAGGCGCGGGCAAGTACGCGCACCTGGGCTACTGGATCGCCGCGCTGGAGGAATTGGGCGTGATGGTGATTCAGACGCGAGGCGGCGAGGTAGAGAAGCGCGAGATGCGCGCGTTCTCGCTGTACTTCGATGAAGTGCCGGTGGTCGCGCTCAACGGGGCCGACTGGCCTCGGGGCCGGCTATTCTCGCTGATCCACGAGTACGCCCACCTGCTGCTGCACACCAGCGGCCTGTGTGACACGACGACGGACCTGCGAGCAGTGACGGAGGATCGCCTTCTGGAGGCGCGTTGCAACGCAATCGCCGCCAGCATCCTGATGCCAGCAAGCGTGGTCCTCAGCAGCGAGATGGTCGGCGCTCGCGCGTCCGGGCACGCCTGGGAACTCGACGAGTTGATCGACGCCGCCAAGCCGTTCGGCGTCTCCGTCGAGTCGTTTCTGCGTCGACTGGTGACCCTCGGACAGGTGCCGCAGGCGCAGTACACAACGTTTCGCGAGGGACGCCCCGAGGAGGACCTGCGGGGCGACAAGTCGAGCGGCGGTTCCTTCTACCTCACCAAGGCACGGGACCTAGGCAAGGGCTACGTCCGGACCGTCGTCCAGGCTCGCCAGCGCAACGTCATCGACTCGGCCACGGCTGCCGCGTTCCTCGATGTGAAGGTGAACCAGATCTCCAAACTCGCTGAGAAGGCTGGCCTGTGACCGAGGCTGGCCTCTTGCCGATCGAGCCCTTCTACTCGTTCGATACCAGCGCGTTCATCAACGGGAGGCGTGACATCTTCAGGCCGCCGATGTTCGAGCCGATCTGGGATGCGATCGCCGAGATGATCGCGAGCGGGCAAGTGGTTGCGGTGGACGAGGTGCGCCGCGAGATCAAGCGCAAAGACGACGAGTCGTCGTCGTGGGTGCGCCGCAAGCGCGGCCTGTTCGTCCCGCTGGAACACGACATTCAGCACGCCACCAAGGCGGTCCTCGCGGCGTGCCCTCGGCTCATGGCACAGCATGGGGCGAGCCGGAACAGCGCGGACCCATTTGTGGTTGGCCTTGCGCTCGCGCGCGGAGGCGCCGTTGTGACGCAGGAGACGGCGGCGAACAGCGATAAGAAGCCGCGGATTCCGGATGCATGCGCTGCCGTGGGTATTGAGTGCATGACCCTGCCAGAGTTCGTCTCCTCGCAGGACTGGGCGATCTCCCTCGCGCCACCGACGCCGACGCCTGAGTCCTCTTCATGACTGGGTGTTGGCCGACGCCGCCGCTCGTGCGCGCCTACCACGACAGGACGACCGCGTCAGCCCGCAGTTTTCCTAAGTGGCCTTATCAACGGTCACGAGGTAGCGGGGTGGAAGCGAGCGAATGGGAGGGGACTGGCAGGCTGTCGACATGAAGAGCCTCCTGCCACAGCGCTGGCGAAAGACCCCCAGGATCCAACCAGTCACACCCGTCGGGCTCATCGGGCGTGACCGCGCCGAGACCGTCACGGTGCCGCGAAGCGAGTTGGAGGCCCTACTGGCCATCGCCAAGGGCGCCTCGGCGAAGGCGAAGAACGCGCAGGCCATCGACGACATCGTGGACCCGATCGCCGAGAAGATCGGTTTCGATCCACAGGCCCACGCGGTCGCCTACGGGTGGCAAGGCATCATCCACGGCCGGAATTGATGGAGGGCAGTTTGGCGCCCCCCGTCAGAGCGACTTTGCGTAATCCACGAGTTCGTCGTAGTCGCGCAATCTCCGCTGAGCCACGAGGCGATTGAACGTCTCCAGGCTGCGACGGCGCTGAGGCGTCGTGCACGTCGTATGCACCGCCTGGGTGAGCGCCGGGAGGTCCAGGTGGTAAACGCAGTCAACCTCGCCGGATCCGCCGCCGAGCAGGTTGAGCATGTACGGCCGAGGCTCCATCGTCACGACCGCGAAATGAGGCATCCGGCCGCGACGCAGCGCCGCCATCTTGGCGCCCTGACTGCGGCAATCCTGTGCGCGGTCAGTGCGGAGGGACCACTTCAGCGAGACGCCTATCTCCAGAAGGGGAAGGGCTCCCACAACGGGTCGCGATGCGGTCACATCGAGCCCGAGGAGTGACTCCTCACCTACCTCCTCCAGCAGCACGCGGCGCTTGTCCGTTTCGGATTCGATCGCCAACTCGACTCCGCCGATGAGTTCCTCCAATCGGGTGACGGACCTGGGCGGCGACTTGGTTGTTCTACGTGTATGAGCAACCAACATCTTCCAAGAACGCGTGAACTCCTTCGACGGCTCCGGGCGCATCCCTTTGAGCAAGGCGACGTGCCGGTACTGCTCGAACTCGTTGAGTCGCTGCTCGGGTTTCACGCCGATCGTGCTCCCCGCCTGCGCAAGGCTCGCCGCGAGTTCCTTCGCCACCCGCTCGGAGAATGGTCGCCCGGTGGGCTCGTCCCCGGTATCAGTCTTGCCAACGCCCAGCGCGGCGAACAGCGCGTGACCCAGGTCGACGGACAACTTCTCCGTCGCGTCGCACGTGTTCGGCTTGCCATCTGCGCGATAACGACAGAGGTCTTTGGCGAAGGCTGCGGGCACGCAGCGACCGTAGTGCGCCCTGGTTCTTTGGCCGTGCCGCGACACACCCTGCCACTTGCGTCACATCGCGGAGTGTCGAGCCCGAGTGTGGGTGGCGGTGTCTACGATCTTCCTTATGACCGCACCCACCCTCATCGACCTGTTCTCGGGGTGCGGTGGCATGACGGTCGGCTTCGGCGATGAGGGATTCGTGCCGCTGCTCGCTGTCGAGTGGGAGCGGGCGGCCGCCGCGACGTATGCGGCAAACTGGGGCGAGAATCACACCGTCGCCGGTGACATCGCGCTCGTTGAAAAGAGGGACATCCCCCGAGCGGACGTCATAATCGGCGGCCCGCCGTGTCAGGGCTTCTCGAACCTCGGCATGAAGAGCCTCGACGACCCGCGTAACCAGTTGTGGCGCGAGTACATGAGGTTCATCCACGCAGCCAAGCCGAAGGTCTTCGTGATCGAGAACGTGGACCGGTTCCACAAGAGCCCCGAGTTCCAAATGCTCCGTGACGAGGTGGACCACGGGACGCTGAAGAACTACACGATCTCGCACCGGGTCCTCAATGCAGCCGACTACGGCGTAGCCCAGCGCCGCCGTCGCACCATCATCATCGGCTCCAGGGTCGGACCGATCGACCTGCCCGAGCCGACTCACGCCAAGGACCCCGCCCCAGGGTCGGGCCTACTCCCTTGGCGGACACTTCGCGACGTCATCGACGGACTGCCCACCCGCCCGGACTCGACCGAACTTCCCGACTCAGTGACCGAGTTCTTCGGCGAACCGATGCCCGGCGTGTTCAAAGGCCTTGACATCCACTTCCGGAGGCAGCCGAACGACCTGTCGCTTGAGCGCTATTCGTACGTCCCGCCCGGCGGCGGACGCTTCGACGTGCCGACGGAACTCCTCCCCCGATGCTGGCGTGAGAAGGCCGCCGGCACGACCGACGTGATGGGTCGAATGCACTGGGACAGGCCGTCACTGACGATCCGCACGGAGTTCTTCAAGCCCGAGAAGGGTGCCTACCTGCACCCGCAGTGGTCGCCCGGACGCCAGCGCCGCGGCGACGACCCGCGCTGGATCAAGGGTGACGCCAAGAAGTCCGTCGACCGCGTCGTCACCCACTACGAGGCAAGCCTGATTCAGGACTTCCCCGCCGACTACCTGTGGGTCGGGACTAAGACGCAAATCGCCAAGCAGATCGGCAACGCTGTGCCGTCAGGTCTTGCTCGCGCGATCGCCCGCCAGGTCCGACCCTTCGTCTCCTGACCCGTCACCCGGGTCCGGCTGAAGTGCCACCCACGCGGCCCCGGAGATGTCGTACCCGCGCGCAGCCGCCTCTTCACGCTCAGCGGGCCACTTGCCGCACAGCACCCGCAGCCCGTGCTGCTCCATCACGGTGTCCTTGATCTGCCGGGCGCGGCGCATCGGATCGTCACGGTTTGCACAGACCGTGAGGATGCTCGTCCGCGGGATCACGACCTCCGGCAGATAGCCGAAGAGGGCCGTGAGCCGCTTGGCCTGCCCCACGTGCGGTGCGAACACGACGGCCAGTTGCCGGGACGTGAGCAGTTTCAGCGGGTTCGCTGGCAACGACGTCCACGGGATCAGCGGTATCGCGTACTCGTCACGAGCATCGGCGCGGATGCTGCGCTTCTGGTCCTGGTTCGGCGCGTTCAGCCAGAGGCGGTGAGTCCGCATCAGGAACGCCCGATGGCGATCCCGAGCGGTGTCCACCTGGATGAGCAGGCAGATCTCGCACTGACCTTCGCGGGGGATCATCCACGACGTGCCGATGGTGCCCTTCAGTTCGACGGCGATTCCGAGGATCTGCGTGTCGAGAGGCGGCTCCTTCTCCAGTTCCAGCGCCGACAGGACGCGGTACTGCAACTTGGTGCCGACCGTCCGCCGTTCGTCCGAGTCGACCTCAGGCGAGTTGAGGTCGAAGCGCCACGTCCGTGCCCCGTCGAGCACATACTCAACCGCGTCGTTGACAGCGCTGGTCAAGAGCGGGGCGAGCGGGTGCGTCATCAGCCAGGTGTAGACCGCTTGGAGGTCCTGGTCGTCTTCCGGCGCCGCGATCTCGTGCACGGCCTGACGTAGGTCACTCAGACACTCGCTGCCCGGAGGGCTGAGCGGTGTCCGTTGGCGGGGCGGCACGTCCGCACGCTATGTGGCCGCACACCTGCGAGTCCACGGAACGCGCCGCAACCGGACTGGTCATCCGAGGGCTTCCCGGATCGCCGCCACCACCTCAACCGGGTCTTGGTGTTCCCAGAAGCGGAGGACGGTCCACCCGGCCTCCTCCAGTAGCCTCGTCGTTTCCGCGTCGCGCGCGACGTTTCCTGCGATCTTGGCCCGCCAGAACTCGGTCCGTGTCTGGGGCTCGACGTAATGCTCCGGACAGCAGTGCCAATAGCAACCGTCAAGGTAGGCGGCGAGACGTTGCTTCGTGAACACGATGTCGGCGGTCCGGCGTAGGTCAGGCAGCGGTCGGAAGTTGACGCGATACCGGTACCCGAGTCGGTGCAGTTCGCGTCGCACCGCCAACTCGGGTTTGGTGTCCCGGCCGCGAGTGCGAGACATGCTGCCCCGCTTGTGGTCCGGTACGTCCTCAAAGCGGGGCATTCAGTCCTCGTCGAGACCTACGTGGCGGCGCGCGTGGGTGAAGTCGACCCCGCCGTCCGCACAGACATGACACGGCAGGACCCCGATGTGTGGCTGCTCGCTGGTGTGGATCCAGGCGTCGCAGCCGCCGCACTGCCAGACAAGTCGGTCCCGCATCGAATCGTTGAGGACTGCGAACGCGGCCGCGACGTCATTGCACGGATGCGCGACTGGTTCGTCGTCTTGGCAGTTCAGGTCGTTCCAGCACTCCAAGGAGTACTCCAGCACGTCGAAGTCGTCCTGACCCACGACGTAGACGCGACGGTCGACCTGGACGGTCGTGACCATGCCGCCACCACCAGTGTCGAAGTGGTTGAGGGTGGCCCGGAAGGCGTCACCGCCAGCCGCGGCCACAACCTCCTCACTTGCCTGCATTGGTCGATCCTCGCTCACGCGAACAGGTCGTCACTGATTGCCGCCTTGGGGGGCGTGTTCGGGGCGAACGGGTCGTCGTCGACAACGGTCTCGATCAGAGTCGAATCGAGGTCCTCGATGGTGAACTCGAACTCGCCGAGTTCGATGACTTCGTCGCCGCCACGCTCCGTGCCTGCGATGACCTCGCCCTCGACCGGCTCTGGCTCAGGCCGAGGAGCCCCAGCGATCTGCCACTTCCTTGCCTCGGGCACTCGAAGGTCGCGGAGCAACTCGTCGACCTGCATCTCGCCCTTCTCTGGGTCGGCGTAGGGCACGCGGAAGCCGCTGACGCCGCCAGATTCGGCCGCGGTGACAGCGAGGCCGGGAAGGCCGTCGTCGAGTTCGCGGATCACTGCATCTGCCGTGCCAGCCTGTTCGCCTGCGAACGACATCCTCAGCGTCTCCAGCGGGATCACGTTGTGCGGAAGAGCGAGCAGTACCACGTTGCCGAGGTTGTTGCGGATCTCGCCGAATCCGGGCAGCAGATTCGCGTCCTGCCGCTGCGTAGCGCACACGAGATGGATGTTGACGAAGCGCATCTCACGGGCGACGTCGCCAAGCAACATCAGCGCGCCAGACTTGTGGTTGTTGAGTTCCACCAACTTCTTGTAGCGCGGACTCTCCTTGTCCGGGTTCTTGGGGAGATCTCCCGGCTTCAGCGCGGACATCACCTCATCGAAGATGACCATGAGCGGGGGAAACTGGAGACTCTCAGGCAGCGCCGTACGCTTCTTGGCCTTGTGCTTCTTCAGTATCTCCTTGCGCTTGACCCCTTCCGCGTATACCGCCTCCAGAGTGGCGTACGCGCCTGCCACCGTGTCATCGGAGCGAGCGCTCAGCCAAGGGTCGATCTCCTCGAAGTCGACGCCTCCCTTGATGGCCTCGATCAGCACGACTTCCCAGCCGCGGAGCAGGGCGCTCAGTGCGATCTGGGTCAGCATCACGGACTTACCAGTGCCGCTCCTGCCGACCACGAGGGTGTGGGGCGAGAGTTCTAGGTCGAGGCTCTCGACCTGGTGATGGGCGGTGACACCGATCGGGAGTCGGCCCCATGACTTGACCGGGACGCCCGGCGGAACCATGGTCTCCGGGAGGACCTTCTTGGGCAGCGCGGGCTTCTTGCCCCATGTGAATGTGACAGGTCCGTCGTCTGTGATCGTCCAGCCCAGTGAGCCACCCGGGACACCGAGCACGAACTGCTGCCAGCGCACGAGGCGCTCTGCCGGAGGATGATCGCCCAGCGGGTGACGGGTGATCTCGATGACGTCGATACGACGCTCGCCGGTGTCCGCGTCGTTGACTTCCGAGACGACGACCTCGACCTCCTGCTGGGCGCACGACAGGGTGAGCGCAAGCCCGTTGCGGGTCGAGAGCGTCACGGCATCAAGGTGCTTGGCGATAGCGCGGTGCTCGTGGCGGTTGAAGTACGTGAGGGTCCCGAAGCCGTTCGCGGCCAGGTAGTGGGCCACGTCGTCGACACGAGAGTCCCGGACGTCAGCGTGAAGGGTCACCGCAGCAGTGCCGTCTTCGCGCAAGTCGATCTGCTCAACAAGGTCACCCGATTCCTTCATGTGATGGCGCCGGGAACGTTCGCGTGGCGTGACCGGCTTGAACTCCACGGATGTGACCTCACCGAGGTCGTTCTGGTGCACGGCGGGCTCGAACCGGGGCAGGTGTGTGGCGACACGAGCAAGGATGCCGTCGACGCGCTTCACCACGTCAGCGTGCGGCCGGGCGATCGTAAATCCGTCCTCCCGCTTCCGGTGCAGGAATCCGCGATCGCCCTTACGAGGCAGCAGGTTGGTACTCGCCATAACCTGCTCGGCTACGTCGAGGGAGGCACGGACGTCGGGCAGCCAACGATCCGACTTACGGCGCCAGGACACCTCACGCATCGAAACGAAGACCGCAACGGCAAGTAGCGTGACGACGGGCAGGGTGTGTCCAAGGTCCGTCTCTGTCCTGTCTCCCGTGGCCCACCACGCGGGCATGGCCACGCACGAGAAGAGCAGGGGCAGGTGCACCCAGTGGTCGACGTCGACCCAGTGCCGAGTCGAGCGCCACATCGAGCGGAAGTACCAAGCGTGCCCGGCCGCCGCCATGACCCGGCGCATCAGGACAATGCAGGCGAAGATCGAAATAAGGACCTGCCACGCCAGCATTGGATACCGGTCGACGGTTGTCGTCTCGGCCAGCCAGACCAGCAGGTGAGGCGCGTTCGGCGCACCAGCCGCCAGCCAGACGGCGAAGATCGGCCAGAAGACGGCGGACGCCGTCTGTGCACGGGTCTCGAGCGCGCTCTCCAGCGAGGGATCTTGGTTGACGTTGCGAGGGCGGTC
>JBBSVB010000089.1:0-8896 GCA_038233875.1 Actinomycetales bacterium
AGAGCATAAGCGTCTTCATGATGACGTCGTCAAGCGTCACGCGACCAGTCTCAGCAGGTCCTGCCGGCGCTTGGCCGTACATCTGGTCGAGCTGGTCGTTGGACAAGGAATCGGATTGACCGCCGTAACCCGCAGGAGCCACGGGACCCCGCTGAGGGGCTCCGCGCGGCGGCGCAAATTGGCCGCCACCCTGCTGCTGCGCATTGCCGAAACCGGCGTAGCCGCTGGTCTCACGGTCGATCCGGTTGAAAACCGGGTTACTTCCCATGTGGCCTCCGAAGAAAAGGGTCGGCTGCATCTGCGGGCCGACGGGTGTATCTGTACATATTAGAGCGTTTAAGCCCTAAGCAATGTTCCCAGACATCGGCTGTGCACATCCTGTGAATATCTGTACCCCCGGCGGGACTCGAACCCGCACTGGATCCATTTTAAGTGGACTGCCTCTGCCATTGGGCTACGGGGGCCTACAGCGGCCCCTAGGTTACCGGTCAAAGTCGAGCAATGACCGCATCGAGCATCGGCTCGGTCAAGCGTCCGGTGAAGGTGTTCTGCTGACTGACGTGATAACTCCCGAGCAGCCTCACCTGTTGTGCCGTTGGAGTCGTCAGCACAGCCTCGGCACCGTGCCCGAATTTCGGTTTGGGTCGTGGCACGGTCCACCCGGCGGCCCTGGCCCCGGCCACTGCGGCGTCCCACCCGATGGCCCCGAGCGCCAGGATCGAACGCAACCTGGGTTGAGCCAGGCGCAAGTCCTGAACTAACCAGGGCTGACAGGTTGCCTTCTCTGCGGTGGTCGGCGTGTTAGCTGGTGGCGCGCACCGGACGGCCGCGACGATCCGCACGCCACGCAACCGCTGCCCATCCCCCGCATGCTCGCTGGTCGCGATGTCGGCATACCCCGCGCGGTGCAAGGCTGCGTAAATCCAGTCGCCGCTACGGTCCCCGGTGAACATGCGTCCGGTCCGGTTGGTCCCGTTGGCGGCTGGGGCCAAGCCCACGACCAGCAATGATGGTGAGTCATCACCAAACCCGGGCCCGGGGCGCCCCCAGTACGGTTGGTGGGCAAAGGACGCGCGCCTCCCCGTGCGGGCCACGTCTTCGCGCCACGTCACGAGTCGGGGGCACGCTCGGCATACCGAGATCCGGGCGTCCAGGGCTGCAAAAGTGTCCGCACTGTCGGCGAGTCCCGCCACGTCATCAGCGTTCGCCGCCACCGGGGTATGCCGATCCGCGAGATCGCCCGGCCAGCCGGTCCCTGCAGGCACTGGAGAGGCAAAGCGCTGGCCCGTCACCGGGTGCGGATCACCCTCGGGGGGACCGTCCTGCCTGTCTGCCCCGACCATTTACGCGCCCGGCCGCACGTATCGATCGGTGAAGGCATTGCCGAACGTGTTGTCCGGGTCCAAACGCCTCGCTAAGGCCCGCGCATCGGCCATGCGCGGATATCGCGCGCTCACCACATCAGCGGGCAGCGTCGACACTTTGCCCCAGTGCGGCACCGGGCTAAACGGCTCTAACGCCCGCTCGACCTCACGGCAGGCCTCTTCTGCCGCAAGCTCATCCGGGCCCCAGGTGAAGTGAATGCCGAGCATCCCGGTCTCCCCCGCCGGGCTCAGCCACAAGCCGTCGGCCGCCACGGTCCGCAACTCACAAATCTGCATGGCGTCGCGCACAGCCGCACCGACCTGCCACAACGCTCGCAGCGCAGCCGGACCGTCAGCCCGGGTGACGTAGTACTCCGACTGCAACTCCGCACCGCTGCTGCTCGGCGGCTCGTCGGGCGTGAAGTGGGGCAGACGCTCAAACCACCGACCGGGTACGCCGCCTTGCACCGTGCAGCCCTCACCCTCCTGACCGGGAACGGGTCGCTTCGGGCCGTCAGCGGGAACGCCGCCGAATGGCTGCAAATCAGGGTCCGGCTCGTCCATCCGCCGTTTCACCCATGCATCACCGAATGACCCTGGGTCCAACGTGGTGAAGACACTGACGCTGTAGGCCGAGGCCATAATCGCGTCGAATGAAGCCAACCCTGTCTGGGTGTCGATCCCCTGCCAGACCGTTTGTGCCACGGCATACGAAGGCTCGACGTCAAAAGTCAGCGACGCGATGATGCCGTGGGCCCCTAACCCCGGAAGCACCCCGCCAAAGTCTGGGTCACGACGATCGAGCGTCAGCAGGTCACCGGAAGCGGTGACCATCTGCACAGCTCGCACCGCAGCCGCCATGCAGGGCGCGCGGTCCCCCGAGCCGTGAGTGCCTGTCGAGCACGCCCCAGCCACGGAGATGTGCGGCAAGGAGCCCATGTTGTGAAGCGCATACCCCGACGCCTCGAGCAGCGGCGCCACCTGGGCAAAGGTCATCCCGGCGCTCACGGTCGCACCCATACGCCCTAAGCCGTCGGCCTCAACACGGCACTGCTGCGGCATCGCCGATAGGTTGATCAGCAAACCATCGGTGTCGGCAACCTCGGTGAACGAGTGGCCCGTGCCTAGCGCGTGGACGGTGCTCGCTCCGGCCACCACGGCCTGCAGCTCAGCCAGGGTCGCCGGGTGGTGGACCGTACCGGCGAACGTCACGTTGCCCGCCCAGTTCGTCGTCACCTCAGGCCTGCGCCTGCGACCAGGCGATGCCGTCGAGGATGTCGTGCTCGGACGTGCGGGCGGTGGTGATCCCCGAATCGCGCACCACGCGCTGCACCACGGTGCGCCAAATTAGCGCCCCGGCACCCATAACGTCGACGCGTCCAGGGTGCATAAACGGCAGCGCTGCACGCTCGGCTCGGGTGAGCCGCAACAGGTCGTTGGTCGCGGCGACTACGTCCGGGACGTCGATCACCGCTCCGTGAATGCGCTCAGGCAGATACGAGGGCAGCGCCAACGCGTGGGCCGTGGTGGTGGTCACTGACCCGGCCACCCCGATGAGCGTCGAGATCCCGGTGAAATCCACTGCTTTCGAAGCGTGATCGACGGCTTCGGTGATGTCGGCGAGGGCTGCCCACACCTGGTCCTCGGTCGGTGGGTCGCCCCGTAGGTGCCGTTCGGTCATCCGCACGCAGCCGATATCGACGGAGATCGCCTGCTCCACATCTGAGTTGCCCCGCACGAACTCGGTCGAACCACCCCCGATGTCCACCACCAGGTATGGCGCATAGGCCTCATCGGCACGCGCAAGCTCGGCAGTCACTCCAGCAAAAGAGAACCCGGCTTCCTGCTCGCCCGTGATCACTTCTGGGGTGACGTTGAACTCGCCAAAAATATCGTGGACGCCGTCAATGAATTCGGCGGCATTGGAAGCGTCACGCGTCGCCGAGGTCGCGATGAATCGCACTGATTCGACGTCTGCTTCGCGGCAGGCCTGCGCGTAGTCGGTCGCCGCTTCCAAGGTCCGCCGCAAGGCTGTGGGGTCAAACTGTCCGGTGGCGTCCACTCCCTGGCCGAGGCGGACGACACGCATGGATCGCTGCACATCCGTGAGCGTTGGTGCTCCCTCAGCCCCGGGTGCGAGATCGGCGATGAGCAGCCGGATCGAGTTGGTGCCGCAATCGATGGCGGCAACCCGCTGACGCTCACTCATGGTTCAGCCGTCGCGCTCACGCGTCGGTGTCCGCGCAGCAACCGTTGTCCCACCAGCGGGGAAGGGCGGCCAACGCTTCGTCCCCGAACGGGTTGATGCCTGGGCCGACCGCAAGCGAATGAGCGACCAGCACGTGCAAACACTTGACGCGGGTCGGCATACCGCCAGCAGAGATGCCGTCAATCTGCTCGGGGCTGCCGAGCAGAGCTCGGCGAGCCAAGTAGTCCTGGTGAGCACCGACGTAGGAGCGGGCCAGCTCCCCATCGGGTTCCTCGACGAGGCGCTGAGTCATCGCGCGCATCATCCCGTTGCTTTCCAACGTGGAGATCGCCCCGGTTAACGCTGGGCATGTGGCGTAAAAGACCGTCGGGAAGGGACTGCCGTCGGGCAACTGCGGCTCGGTGCGCACCACGGCTGGGCAGCCGCACGGGCAGCGAGCGGCGATGTCGACCACGCCTCGTGCGGGTCGTCCCAATTGGGCTCGAACCACGACAAGGTCATCGGCCAGAGTGGACTCAGGGGGCATCGCGCACCACCCCCGCCGGGCCTTCGTTGGCGCTTTTCACCGATTCCCATACTTCGCCATACCAAGGGTGGGTCTTATGGATGTCGTTCGTCACCGGCGCCATCCCCGGCAACGGCTCGACCAACACGTCGCCGGTGTCGTCGAGCACGCTGAATGCCGTCTCGCCGGGGCGCACGAAACGTAGCCGGTCACGGGCCTCCCGCTCAATGAAGTCCGGATCGTTCCAGAGGTCGACCTGGGCGTCGAGATCGTCGATATCGCCCTGTTGAGCCTCGATCTGCTGCTCCAACTGGGTGATCTCGCGGCGTTGATCGACGTAGCCGGAGACGGTTGGAAACAAAAACACCCCGAGAAGCACCAGCACCAAAGCGACCGAAGCTAACCGCCATACCCGCGGTGCTCCCGCGCGCCTGGCGGGCCCGATCGCCAGACGGGGACGTGCCCCCGGCTGCCTTGGCCTGGTCGATGCTGAGGCACGCGCCTTGGAGGGCGCCCTCTTCATCGCCGAGGATCCGCCTTGTGCCTTGCGCGTGGCCGACGTGGCACGCGGCTTCGACCCTGATCGCGAGTCCGCGGCAGGTCGAGCAGAAGAGGCGCGAGGAGTCCCGGACGCGCCGGACTTCGACGCGGCGCGAGGTTTCGCGTTGCGTCGAGGTTCGCTTCGTCCGGGACCGGTCACGACAGGTGTGCTCCGTTGGTATGGGTCAGGCGGTGAAGCGCGGGAAGGCCCCGGCGCCTGCGTAGATCCCAGCGTCGTCGAGTTCTTCCTCGATGCGCAGCAACTGGTTGTATTTGGCGACTCGCTCAGAGCGGGCCGGTGCCCCCGTCTTGATCTGACCACAGTTGGTCGCGACGGCAAGGTCGGCAATGGTGACGTCTTCGGTCTCGCCCGAGCGGTGGCTCATCATGCACCGGAAGCCGTTGGTCTGGGCCAGTGTGACCGCATCCAGCGTTTCGGTCAGCGAGCCAATCTGGTTGACCTTGACTAGCAGGGCGTTCGCCGACTTCTCGGTGATGCCGCGCTGCAAGCGGGTGGGGTTGGTCACGAACAGGTCGTCGCCGACCAGCTGCACACGGTCACCGAGGCGCTCGGTGATGGTGGCCCACCCTTCCCAGTCATCTTCGTCCAGCGGGTCCTCGATGGACACCAGGGGGTAGTCGTCCACGAGTGAGGCGTAGTAGTCCGTCATCTCGGCCGCGCTCTTGGAACCGCCTTCGAAGCTGTAGACGCCGTCGGTGCAGAACTCCGTGGCGGCGACGTCGAGCGCAAGGCCGATGTCGGTGCCAGGGGTGTATCCGGCCTTTTCGATGGCCTCGAGAATCAGGTCGAGCGCGGCACGGTTGGAGTCCAGGTTGGGGGCAAATCCACCTTCGTCGCCGAGACCCGTGGCTAACCCGCGCTCTTTGAGCACGGACTTGAGCGCGTGGTAGACCTCGGCACCCCAACGCAACGCCTCACGGAACGAACCTGCCCCGATCGGGGCAATCATGAATTCTTGGATGTCGACATTTGAGTCGGCGTGCGACCCGCCGTTGAGAATGTTCATCATCGGGACGGGCAGGACGTGCGCGTTCGGGCCACCGAGGTAGCGGAACAGCGGCAAACCGGCCGACTCAGCCCCTGCCTTGGCCACCGCGAGCGAGACACCGAGGATGGCGTTGGCACCGAGCTTTTCTTTGTTATCGGTGCCGTCAATGGCCAACATTTCGTTGTCGATGAGGCGCTGCTCGCTGGCGTCGTAGCCCAGCAGGCGGGGCTCGAGGTCGTCCATTACGGCCTGAACGGCCTCTTGGACGCCTTTGCCGAGGTAACGGCCCTGGTCGCCGTCGCGGCGCTCGACGGCCTCGAAGGCACCGGTGGAGGCACCGGAGGGGACAGCGGCGCGGCCGACGGTGCCGTCGTCCAAGCCGACCTCGACCTCGACCGTGGGGTTGCCACGGGAGTCAAGGATTTCGCGGGCAATGATGGCGTCGATGACGGCCATATGGACACTCCTTGGGAAGGGTTAGGGGCGTGGCTGCGCTCGCTTGAGTCAGCGTAACTGTTCAGAGCCGATCGGGCAGTCAACAACGCACCGTTGATCGGACGCGCCGCTAGGGCCGCTTACCGTGAGAAACGGCGGGACGGTAGCTCCGGTGGCGAGCCTCCAGAGCGACGAGACCGACTCGCAACGCGGCACACGGATCGATGTCGCGACTCTGAGCCTCGACGACAATGTCGAGCAATCTGGAAGCGTACTCTCCCTGCTCATCCGCACTCGCCACCTCGGCGATCTGGGCGCGGAGCCACTCCACGTGACCGGCTTTAGCCAGGCGGTGGGTGACTTTGACCGCTTTCGCGAGTTCCGGCATACCTGCGGGTATGCCGTCGAGCAGGTGAGCGCGCTCAGGCTTTTCGACCGCTTTGAGCTGCGCCCAGCTCGCCTCGACCTCCCCCGGCGTGCTGGCCGACCCACCGGCAAAAACGTGCGGGTGGCGGCGGATGAGTTTGTCGACGAGCCCCCCGGCCACGTCGTCGATATCGAAGGTCGCATCGGACTCGTGCTCTTTCTCGGCCCCGACCCGCGCGTGGAAGAGCACCTGCAGCAACACGTCGCCCAATTCCTCGATGATGTGCTCGCGCTCGCCCGCCTCCAGAGCTTCGATGCACTCATACGTTTCTTCGACCAGGTATGGCGTTAGCGAGGCATGGGTTTGCTCGGCGTCCCAGGGGCAACCGCCCGGCGAGCGCAACTGGTCCATGACGGCCACGGCGTCGAGCAGTCGGGAGCCGGGCACGTCCCACGACCCGATGAGCATTTCCAATTCGGGTGCGTCGTCGCGCTGCGTGATTTCATGGGCTAAGGCGTCAGACAAGCCGGGGTCCGCGTCGACGGAACCGAGCCAGATCACGGGGCCTCGCCCGGTCTCCTGCACCAGCATGCGCGCTAGCGCGACCGGGTGCTCGCAGGAGTTGTCGGGGATCTGGACACTTACACCTGCGTCAAGGACGGCTTCAGCGAGTGCGTCGTCGTCAGCGCGAGCGAAGACGGCCTGCGCCTCGTGGAGGGCGCGCCAAGCCTGATGCGACAACAGCCCCGGGGCCACCCGAGGCGAAGTCACCAACAGGCTCAGCCTGCGGGCGTGATCCATTCTGGTGTTGTCGGCGTGACCTCGAGGAGGTTCGGGTCGAAGCTGCCGTAGCGATCGCTGACCTCGATGTCGAGCGCCTCGAAGTCTTCGACGGTGAGGGTGTTCAACTCGGCCAGCGCATCGGCCATGTCTGGCTCCTCGATGGTGACTCCGTATTGCCGGGTCCGCGCGACATCAATCGTCAAATCAGTGGGGTTTTCCAAACCGCTGGCTTGCAGCACATCGATAACTTGCTGCTCGGTCAGCTCCCCGGGAGTGCCTGCGGCGGCTCGGTCGAAGAAGGGCATCCTCGACAACTCGCTCAACACCGAAGAAGGAGTCGAGGGCTGCTGCGAAATCGTGTTGAGCTGCTCGGTCGTCTCTTGCAACTCGCGGACCCCGATGACCTCACCCTCGATGATCGCTGCCTCACCGGGGCTGACCCCGGAACAGCCGCTCACGAGCATCAAGGCGACCGCGGTTGCACCGATCGAGCGCACGGGAGCGGAGGTGTTCTTGGGTTGCCTGATTCGACTCACACGGCCCATCATGTCATCTCTCTCAGCGGTGACCACGGCTCATGCCCCTCGTGCCGCGGGGGCCTTGGCTGCGTCGTTCGTGCTCGCTGCCGCTGAGATGTCGTCGAGCATGATCGCCCGGATGAACGACGCTGCCCAGTCCAGGATCGCCGTGTCGCGAAGCGGCTTGCCGCCGATACCAGGGGTCTTCGGCGCGGGAACGAGCGCGGTGCGGGTGGCGGGCTTCATCAACGTGCCGGGGTAGAGCCGGTTGAGCCGCAGTTGCTGTGACTCGCGCAGACCTGAGACCGGAGCAAAACGGACCCTCGTGCCTTGCATCGCCACATCGCCAATGCCTGCCGCTCGGGCCACCGTCCGCAAGCGCGCCACCTGAAGCAACGTCAACACGGGCTCGGGTTGGGCACCGTAACGATCGATCAACTCGGCACTGATCTCGGCCAATTCGGCTTCGTCCTTGACCTGGGCCAGTTTGCGATAAGCCTCTAAACGCAACCGCTCCCCCGGTATGTAGTCGTGCGGCAGGTGCGCGTCGACCGGCAACTCGATCTTGACTTCGACCGGTGCCTGCTCGCCTTCGCCCTTGAAGTCCGCCACAGCCTCACCGACCAGTCGGACGTAAAGGTCGAAACCGACCCCGGCGATGTGGCCGGACTGCTCGCCGCCCAGTAGATTGCCCGCACCGCGGATCTCGAGGTCCTTCATGGCCACGGCCATGCCCGCACCGAGATCGGTATGGGCGGCGATGGTTTGCAACCGGTCTACGGCCGTCTCGGTCAGCGGCTTCTCGGGGGGATACAAGAAGTAGGCGTAGGCCCGCTCTCGGCTGCGTCCGACCCGGCCACGCAACTGGTGCAACTGCGACAAACCCATCTGGTCCGAGCGTTCGAGGATCAGGGTGTTCGCGTTGGAGATGTCTAAGCCGGTCTCGATGATCGTGGTGCAGACCAGCACGTCGGATTGGCCCTCCCAGAAGTCGCCGACCACTTCTTCGAGTCGGTGCTCTCCCATCTGCCCGTGCGCCACCACAATGCGTGCCTCGGGCACGAGATCGCGCAGACGGCTGGCCGCCTTGTCGATGGACGACACCTTGTTGTGCACGTAGAAGACCTGCCCCTCGCGCAACAACTCGCGGCGGATCGCGGCTTTG
>JBBSVB010000090.1:0-8884 GCA_038233875.1 Actinomycetales bacterium
CCCAACACCAAGGAGCAACCCCGATGGTTATGAACGAGCAGGAGATCCTCGAGGGTCTGGCTGAGATCGTCAACGAAGAGACGGGCATCGAGACCGACGCGGTCCAGATGGAGAAGTCCTTCACCGAGGATCTTGACATCGACTCGCTGTCCATGATGACGATCGTGGTCAACGCCGAGGACAAGTTCGGCGTGCGCATCCCGGACGAAGAGGTCAAGAACCTCACGCACGTCCGCGACGCCGTGAACTTCATCAACAACAACCAGGGCTGACCGACGCACTGCGCTGGTATGCCGTGTCGCCCCTCCCCGGGGTGGGCGGCACGGCATACCGCACCAGCTCCACGCGCCACCGCACCCTCAGGAACCAACGCACGATCAAGCACAACGTTCAACCACATGATCCGCCCGCAGCGAGCGATAACCACCCGAGGAGCAGCACATGCCCGCCAACACTGAGCGCCGAGTAGTCGTCACCGGACTGGGCGCCACCACCCCTGTCGGCGCGTCCGCGCACGCCACGTGGGACGCGATTCTGGCCGGGCGAAGCGGCGTGCGCCGCCTTGAGCGCGACTGGGTCGCCGAGTACGACCTCCCCGTTACCTTCGCTGCCACGCTTCATACCCCTGCTGCCGACGTGCTGACCAAGGTCGAGGTTCGCCGCAACGACCCCGCCGGGCAGTACGCATTGATCGCCGCCCGCGACGCCTGGGCCGACTCCGGCCTCACCCCCGATGACTTCGACTCCGAGCGACTGGGCGTGGCCATCGGCTCCGGCGTTGGCGGCGTCTGGACACTACTGGACCAGTGGGACACCCTGCGCGAGCGTGGCCCCCGCCGTGTCTTCCCGCTCGCAGTGCCCATGTTGATGCCCAACGGCCCCGCCGCCGCGGTCTCCCTTGACCTCGGTGCCCGTGCCGGAGCCCACTGCCCGGTAAGTGCCTGCGCCAGCGGCGCCGAAGGCATGGGCCTGGCGGTGCAGATGATCCGCGACGGTCGCGCCGACGTGATGGTCGCCGGTGGCACCGAAGCCGCCATCCACCCGGTCACCGTCGCCGCCTTTGCCGCGATGAAGGCTCTGTCGACGCGCAACGATGACCCCGAGCACGCCTCACGGCCCTACGACACCAACCGCGACGGATTCGTGATGGGCGAGGGTGCCGCCGTGATGGTGTTGGAGAGCGAAGAGCACGCCAAGGCCCGCGGCGCGACGATCTATGCCGAGCTCTCCGGTGTCGGAATGTCGTCGGACGCCTACCACATCACCGCAGGTCACCCCGAGGGTGAAGGTGCCGCCCGCGCCATGCTGGAGTCGATCGCCGACGCGGGTCTGACCACGGACGACATCGTGCACATCAACGCACACGCCACTTCGACCCCGGTCGGCGACGTTGCCGAGACTCGGGCTATCCACCGTGCCTTCGGTGAGCGGGCCAACCACATCCCGGTGACCGCCACCAAGTCGATGACCGGCCACCTGCTCGGTGCTGCGGGCGCCCTCGAGGCCGTCTTGACAGTGTTGAGCCTGCACCACCGCGTGATCCCCCCGACGATCAACTTGACCGATCAAGACCCGGCGATCGACCTGCTCGTGGTCAAAGACACCCCGCAGCCGCTGCCCGAAGGCGACATTGCTGCCGTAAACAACTCATTCGGCTTCGGCGGCGCGAACGTCGCCCTTACCTTCCGGAGCGCCCGATGACCTCACATGCCCCCAGCGAAGCCTCAGCACAGGCCTCCCAAGCCGCCAAGCCCAAACTGCCCCGCCTCGAAGACCCGCGACACCCCACCCAGCGGCTGCCCTTCTTCTTCGACGACGGCACGACGGAGTTCTTGACCGAGATCGACGACTCTGGCTTCTTGGCCGCGACCGGCCTGATCAAGGGCACCCCTGTGGTGGCCTTTGCGTCCGACCCGACCATTCAGGGTGGCGCCATGGGCGTCGATGGCTGCAAGGTCATCGTCGCCGCGTACGAGCGGGCTTTGGCCGACCAGGTACCCGTTGTGGGTCTGTGGCACTCCGGTGGTGCCCGTCTTGCCGAGGGTGTCGTCTCGTTGCACGCCGTCGGCGAGGTCTTCGCCATCATGACCCGGGCCTCTGGTGTGGTACCCCAGATCTCCGTGGTCCTCGGTGCGGCTGCTGGTGGTGCGGCATACGGACCGGCGTTGACCGATGTGGTCGTGCTCGGCCCCGACGGTCGAGTCTTCGTGACCGGCCCCGACGTGGTCCGCTCCGTGACGGGTGAGGCTGTCGACGCGCTGCGCCTCGGTGGCCCCGAGCCGCACGGTCGCCGCTCCGGCGTCGTCCACGTGGTCACCGAGACCACCGACGACGCCTTCGAGCAGGGCAGGTTGCTGTGCTCGCTGCTGGCCGACCAGGGCGAGCTCGTGCTCAAGAAGGTCAAGGACAAGGACCTCGCCTCGACCTTCCCGGAGTCGGCCAAGCGTGCGTATGACGTGCACCCGCTGATCACCAACGTGCTGGACAAGAACGCCCAGACCGTCGAGCTTTTCCCGCGTTGGGCCCCGAATATCGTCACGACCCTCGGCCGCTTTGGTGGTCGCACCGTGGGTGTCATCGCCAACAATCCGATGCGTTTGGGAGGCTGCCTGGACTCCATCTCCGCCGAAAAAGCCTCCCGGTTCGTAAGGATGTGTGACGCCTTCGGGGTGCCGCTCATCGTGTTGGTAGACGTGCCCGGATACCTGCCCGGTGTCGGTCAGGAATGGGATGGCGTGGTGCGCCGCGGCGCCAAATTGCTGCACGCCTTCGCCGAGGCCGTCGTGCCTCGCGTGACCCTGGTGACGCGCAAGACCTACGGCGGCGCATACATCGCGATGAACGCTCGCTCGTTGGGCGCTTCTCGAGTGTTCGCGTGGCCGACCGCTGACATTGCGGTCATGGGACACGTCGCGGCGCTCCGCATCTTGCACCGCCGCAAGCTGGCCGAAGTGCCAGACCAGGATCGCGCGCGCGTCGAGAACGAGATCGCGGCCGAGCACGCCAAACTGACCGGTGGTTTGGATCGTGCGGTCGAGATCGGCGTCATCGACGAGGTTGTCGAGCCCAAAAAGACACGCACAGCATTGGCGCAAGCCATCCTGGACGCGCCGCAGCGCCGAGGTCGTCACGGCAACATCCCGCTGTAAACGCTTGTGGTGTTGTGCACATTCTGAGGATCGCCAACTTCGTCAGCCCCACCTCCGGCGGTATCAAGACCGCGCTGCGCCATTGGGGCGAGGGGTATGTCGAGCGCGGTCACCGGGTGTCACTGATCATCCCCGAGGATTCGGTCAACCAGTCGGTCACTCTCGAGTCTCAAGGCGTGGTCTATCGGGTGCCTGCTCGCCGGATTGCGGGCACCGGCTACTCGTTGATCTTCAGCCGCTCCGGGCTGTCGCGGCTGATGGGTTCCATCCGTCCTGACAGCATCGAAGTCTCTGACCGTTCGACGTTGCGATGGACCGGCCTTTGGGCGGCCCGCCAGGCTTCACAGGTGGGGTCGATCATGATCAGCCATGAAGTGATGACCGGGGTGCTGACGTCGCGGACTCCGCTGCCGTTGCGTCGCGCTCAGGACGTGGCAGATGCCATCAACCGGCGGTCGGCGCGCGACTTCGACACCATCGCCTGCCCCAGCGCCTTCGCTGCCGAGGAGTTCACTCGCATCGGTGCAGACGCTCAAGTCGTGCCCCTTGGCGTGGACCTGGAGACGTTTGCGCCGCACCGAGCGCCGGCGGCCCGAGATGGCCGCCCTCTGCGGCTCATCCACTGTGGGCGGCTTTCGCGGGAGAAGAACCCCGGATTGTCGATCGCCACCGTGCGCGAATTGCGCCGCCGGGGCGTCGATGTGCAGATGACCGTGCTGGGTCACGGCCCGATGCGGGATGTGCTCATGCGTGAAGCCGCTGAGCTTCCGGTGACCTTCCACCCCTACATCACCGATCGCCGCGACTTAGCAGATGCCATGACTGGTGCCGACGTCGCAATCGCCCCTGGGCCCGTCGAGACCTTTGGCCTTGCTGCCCTGGAGGCCATGGCGTGCGGCGTCCCGACGGTCTGCCCCCGCGAAGGCGCGCTGAGCGAAGTTGTCGGATCTGGCGGCATCGTCGCCGAATCGACCCCGGCGGCGTGCGCAGATGCGGTGCTGGCTTTGGCGCGTCGCCCCGATGCACGTATGCAGGCCCGCGCTCAGGCTGCAAAATTCACCTGGGCCGCATCAGCAGACCGGATGCTCGAACTCCATGCTGCAACCCGGGGCCGCAGCACCTAGCGTGACCAGGTCCGTCTAGCGCAACTC
Source organism: Actinomycetales bacterium (assembly GCA_038233875.1). Taxonomy (GTDB): domain Bacteria; phylum Actinomycetota; class Actinomycetes; order Actinomycetales; family Dermatophilaceae; genus Ornithinicoccus. Next base: position 4,301 of record JBBSVB010000090.1, read on the forward strand.
GTCCGCCCTGCCGGCCGCTGACTTGTCATGCCGCAGAGTGACTTGTCATGTGGCACCACACGGGACATGTGACGCCCAGCCACGACTAGTGGGGATCGACAGCACGAACAGGGCACTCAGCGCCAGATCTGCCTATCAGCTGACTTTGTGGAGCCACTTCACCGGAGCGTTCTCGCCGGCATACCGAAAGTGCTCTAGCTCAGTGTCCCACGCGGCACCCAGGGTGCGGTCGACTTCAGCGGATAGCACGGCAACAACACCGCTGGACTCAGCGACGATGGTGCGCAGCCGGTCCTCGGTCACCATCACGTCGCCATTGGCTGAGAGCCGAGCGTGATGTATGCCCAGGGTCGGGGTATGCGTCCATCGCGAACCGTCGGATCCTCGGCTGGCTTCCTCGACGACCTCGTATCGCAGGCCGTCCCAACCGCGCATCGCACTGGCAAGATGGGCACCCGTGCCGGATTCACCAGTCCACGAAAACTCCGTGCGCATGGTGCCCGGCTGGGCTGATTGTGGGGTCCAGTCAAGCGCCACTCGGGTGTCCAGGACACCTTCGAGAGCCCAACCGATATGTGGGCATAACGCAGTCGGGGTGGAGTGAATGAACACCGCCCCGCGGGTCATGACACGTGGCATCACAACGGACATCTGAGCCTCCTATTGACGAGGGACGTCTTCCCCAACGACCTCGTGAGCGGCTCTAAACGAACGACAGTAGAGATGCACTGCTATGAAACTGTGATGGTCACTGTGCCACAGGACTCGCTGCTGTCACAAGATGCGGCTCACCGAACCCTCAGCGACGAAGCTCTTACCACTGGATGGTCTTTGTCTCTCCGCCGTATCCGCTGACCTGGTCACGGCCTTCAATCGTTAGCTCGGTCGTGCCGTCAGGAATCGTCACGCCGCTCTGGGTGCGAGTGAAGGGCTGCTCGCTCGCGTGGTCGTGGCCCAACGTGTGCTCGCCCAGCACGGTGCCGTCCTGGTCGAGGACACGCCAACCGTCGGCATACCGCTGCGGTGAGTCGTAGGGCGAGGACACGGTCACATCGAAACTCGCCGTCTGCTCATCGTCGCGGGTCATCTCCACTTCGACGATGTCCGGGAACATCTCTTGGGCCGCGGCATCGCTACTCCCATCACCCGATGAGGTCGACGCGGCATCCGCAGCCGGAGCAGGCTCGGCCTCGCCGCCGCAGGCACTGAGGGCGAGCACCGTCGCAGCCAGCGCCGGAACGACCCGGCGCGTGAGGGCATACGAGGGCTTGGGCCACGAGATCAACATGCACATCAGTCGAACACACCGCCCTGAACGTTCTCAAGGCACGCCCACGACGACCCACTAGGCTCCTATGCAGGCTCAACCACCGATCACCCAAGGAGCAACACCGATGACTGATTCCCCTTCGCAGTCCACTCCCTCGGCCCAGGTTGGGGTTGTCGGCCTCGCTGTCATGGGGCTCAACCTCGCCCGCAACTTCGCCAGCCGAGGTCATGCCGTGGCGTTGTACAACCGGACCACGGCCCGCACGGACGCGATGATGGAGGAGTTCGGTGACACCGGCAACTTCGTTCCGTCGGCGCAGATCGAAGACTTCGTAGCCAGCCTTGAGCGCCCGCGACGCATCGTCCTGATGGTCCAGGCTGGTGCTCCCACGGACGCCACCATCGAGAGTTTGCTGCCGCACCTCGAAGAGGGCGACATCCTGGTGGACGGTGGCAACGCCCACTTCCCGGACACCCGCCGCCGCGAGGCTGATCTCAAAGAGGTCGGCATTCTGTTTGTCGGCGCCGGCATCTCTGGCGGCGAAGAAGGCGCGCTCAAAGGCCCGTCGATCATGCCCGGCGGCCCGGCCAAGTCTTACGAATCCATGGGCCCGCTGCTCGAGAGCATCGCCGCGGTCGTCGATGGCGTGCCGTGCTGCACCCACGTCGGGCCCGACGGCGCCGGCCACTTCGTCAAGATGGTCCACAACGGCATCGAGTATGCCGACATGCAGCTGATCGCTGAGGCGTCCGAGCTGCTTCGTCAGGGCTTGGACGCGACCCCGGCCGAGATCGGGAAGATCTTCGCCGAATGGAACGAAGGCGACCTTGGGTCGTTCCTGATCGAGATCACCGCTGAGGTGCTGGCTCAGGTCGATGCCGACACCGGCAAGGCCCTGGTCGACGTCATCGTCGATCAGGCCAGCCAGAAGGGCACCGGCCGCTGGACCGTGCAGAACGCCCTCGACCTGGGTGTGCCGATCACCGGCATCGCGGAGGCAACGTTCGCCCGGGCCTTGTCCAGCTCGTTGCCGCAGCGTGAAGCGGCGGTCGGAGTGTTGCCCGCTCAGGCCAGCAGCTTCGCGGTCGAGGACCGGGACGCCTTCATTGAGGGTGTCCGTCAGGCGCTCTACGCCTCCAAGGTGGTGGCCTACTCACAGGGATTTGACCAGATTGCCGCGGCCAGCCAAGAGTACGACTGGAACATCGACCGTGGTGCGATGGCGCGGATCTGGCGGGGCGGCTGCATCATCCGAGCCGTGTTCTTGAACCGCATCACCGAGGCCTATGAGCGTCAGCCCGATCTGCCGTTGCTGCTGGCCGACCCGTTCTTCACCGACGTGATGGACAAGGGTCTGCCCGCGTGGCGCAGCGTCGTCTCGCAGGCCGCCCTGAATGGTGTAGCCACCCCGGTGTTTGCCTCATCGCTGAGTTACTACGACGGGCTCCGAGCTGAGCGTCTGCCGGCAGCGGTCATCCAGGGCCAGCGAGACTTCTTCGGTGCGCACACCTACAAGCGCACCGACCGCGAAGGCTCGTTCCACACCCTGTGGTCCGGCAACCGCTCGCAAGTCGAGGCCTAGCCGGACGAATCCCGGAAAAGAAACACGTCAAGATGACCACCTCCGCACCCGATGGTGCTGATCCAAAGCGGGACGCGTCCCGGCTTTCGATGATCCGGACGGTGGTACTGGTCGTGGTTCTCCTCACGGCTGGAGCGACAGCGTGGATCGTGGGCAGCCCCGACGTTGCACAACTGCAGGCGCGGGTGGATGCAACCGGGTTGTGGGCACCCGTCGTGTTCGTCGGCTTCTACGCCGTCTGGTCCTTGCTTCCCGTTCCCAAGGCTGTCTTGACCGCGGGTGCCGGGGCGCTCTTCGGGTTCCTGGCCGGCGCCGCGCTGGCCTGGCTCGGAGCCATGTTGGGTGCGCTGGCAGCGTTCGGGGTGGCGCGGTGGTTGGGCCGGGAGAGCGTCGATGCCCTTCTGCGTGGTCGGCTGCGCCAAGTCGACACCACATTGAATGAGCGTGGGTTCCTGGCGGTGCTCACCGTGCGGCTCGTGCCCGTGCTGCCGTTTACGGTTATCAACTACGGGGCCGGCGTCACCGGGGTCGGCTTGCGCGACTATGTGATCGGCTCGGCGCTGGGCATGCTGCCGGGGACGCTATCGTATGCAGCGATCGGTGCCTTCGGGACGACCCGTCCGTGGGCTGTATGGGTGGCGGTCGGAGTCCTGGTGGTCCTTGTTGTCCTTGGTGCCGGACTCACCCGGCGCCGCGCCAGTCGCCGCGCCAGTCGCCGCGGCCCTTCGCCAACGGCGCCGGTGCCGCAGTAGAGCGGGGATGCGTGACGCTGCTCTGCCGTCGGCAACCCTCCGGCCCGAGGAGAGACCGTAGAGTCAACAGACATACAAGTACGCGAGTCTGAGGAGGTTTCGTGAGCGGCACCAGAATGGCCCCGGCGAGTGAGCCGTATAAGGGCGACCAAATCTTGCCAAGGGCGCTCGTGTTCGACGTCAACGAAACCCTGTCCGATATGTCACCGCTCGCCCAGCGGTTCGCCGACATCGGGGCTGCGGAGCACTTGGCTGCCACCTGGTTCGCTTCGCTCCTGCGGGACGGGTTTGCGCTGACCACCGTGGGCATCAACCCCGCTTTCGCTGACATCGCCCTAGAGCTTCTACGGCACCATCTGGCCGGGGAGGTGGCCGACCCTGAGACTGGAGCTGAGCACATCATGGCCGGCTTCGGTGAGCTCCCGGTCCACGCCGACGTCGTGCCAGGCATCCACGATCTGGCAGGGTTAGGGGTGCGCTTGATGACCCTCAGCAACGGCAGCACGTCCGTGGCAGATGCGCTGCTGGGTCGCAGCGGGATACGGTCGGAATTCGAGCATCTACTATCCGTGGAAGACGCCGAACTATGGAAGCCCGCGAGGACGGCCTACGCACATGCGCTGCAAGTAAGCGGCCTCTCCGCAAACGAGGTGATGCTCGTCGCCGTCCATCCGTGGGATATCGATGGTGCGCACCGGGCCGGGCTGCGTACCGCTTGGATCAACCGCGACGGGCGCCGCTATCCGGGACACTTCTCGAAACCTGACTTGGAGGTCACGTCCGTGAGCGACCTCGCGGTCCGGCTGGTGGACTTACGCGCCACCTCCGCATAAAAGGCGACGATTCGACGAACCTAGGATTACCACTCTCGCGACCGCTGACCGTCAGGATGCCGCGTCCGCAGGACGCTGCCCGCTGATGACACGTCCTGGAGGTTGCTGCGCGCCGCCGAGATCGTGGCGGTGAGCCAGGTTCGGTCG
>JBBSVB010000091.1:0-8872 GCA_038233875.1 Actinomycetales bacterium
ATGATCAACGCAGACTTGATCGCTCACGAAGCGTCGGCTGCGTCTGCCTGACTGCGCTCGGGTCACGTCCGTCGGCATACGTCGGGGTGTGCGCGCCGGGCGGCGGCTCGGATCCGCACATCGATCTGTGTGGGGTCCTGCAGCGCAGCGTGGTCCAGCCGGATGAAGGCGTACCCCAGATCACGTATGGCGCTCTCGCGATGCTTCTCGGAGACGACCGCCTCAACAGATCCGCGGCCATCGTCGCCGGTGTATTTGATCCGGCCGTCCACCTCGACCACGACCCCCAACGCCTCAATAAGACCGTCTACGCGTCCGAGAAAGTGCCCATCTAAAGTCCGCAGGACGACTTGAGGCGCAAAGGTGTAGCCGAGAGCGTTGATGATCAATCGTGCCTGCGACTCCAGCGGCGACTCGCTCCTGCTGTCGCTTTGCTGGATAACCCGCCGAATCGTGGCTGAGCTGGGGCGTCTGGGCAGGTGGCTGAGCCACATCCACGCTTCGTCGATGGAGGCGATCTTGGTATGCAGTGCCGCATCGAGAGCGGTCACGCCGGCGGTGAAGCCGTGGATCTCCGCGATGCCGAAGGCAGCCAAGACCGGGAGCACCAGGCTCATTCCGTTGATGGATTGGCTGCACTGATCCGTGCCGTACGCAGAGTGGATGGTGTAGGCACCCGTGCTGATGGTGCGACCAGGCTGGTTTCGTGTCAGGTGAATGCGGCGGTCGCGGTCACCGGCAGAGGGCAACAAAGGCAGATGGTGCAGTGCAGCGGCGGCGCGATGACTGAGGAGCGGCTGCACCGAAAACCGTGTCGACAACGCCCAAGCGCGCAGAGCCATCCGGTGATTGGCGGCGACACCGTCCCACCGCTGCACATCGACATAGTGGCCCGAGCCCACGGCCACCACAGACCCTGCATACAACAAGCGTTGTAGCTCGCGGCGATTAATTCCGCGAGCCTGGGCCTCCGCATGCGTGAAGAGCCCGGTGGGACGCAGGTGGTCGAGAGCGAAACGATCCAGGTCCACGGCGTGACAGTGCCGGGCGCTGCTCACCGGCGCTCGGGCCGTTCCGGCATCTGTGTATGCGGAGGGCTGGGTGCCTGAGATGTGGAGAGGCTGACTGGTCAGGGCATCTATTCACGAGTCCTGTCGCGCCACACGGGGCACGTGGCAATTGCGCATGACCAGTCGCTGGCTGACCGGCGACGCTGATGGTTTAGCCGCACGTAATGGTTGCGGCGGCTCGGTGGTGGCACAGTGTCGGTGTGACCGACGCAACCGCAGACATCGCCGTCATCGGCGGCACCGGCTTCTACTCGTTCCTCGACAACCCCCAAGAAGTGAGCGTGACGACGCCGTATGGCGACCCGTCGGCCCCCATCTCGGTGGGCACCGTGCGGGGCAGGTCATTGGCCTTCGTGCCGCGCCACGGTCGGCACCACGAGTTTCCGCCGCACACCATCAATTACCGGGCAAACGCCTATGCGCTGCGCAGCCTGGGGGTGCGCCAGGTGATCGCTCCCTGCGCCGTCGGTGGTCTCGGAGCCTCGGTGAAGCCGGGCGATGTGGTCGCCCCCGATCAGCTCATCGACCGCACCCACCGGCGCGTCGGGTCGTTTGTCGAAACCGGTGCGGTCCACGTGCCCTTTGCCGACCCGTACTGCGCGGGCATCCGAGGGGCCATCCACTCGGCAGCACCGGATGTGATCGACGGTGGGGCGATGGTGGTCATCGAAGGACCCCGCTTCTCCACGCGAGCCGAGTCTCAGTTCTACGCCGCCTCCGGGTGGTCACTGATCAACATGACCGGCGCCCCCGAGGCGGCCCTGGCCCGTGAGATGCAGCAGTGTTACGCCGCGATTGCCCTGGTCACAGACATGGACGCCGGAGCCGACAGCGGTGACGGCGTCGGCCAAGCCGAAGTGTTCGCCCTCTTCAAAAAGAACCTCGACCGCCTCAAAGGTCTTTTGGCCGACACCATCGAAGCCCTACCCAACCCCGACGGCTGCAGTTGTTCCACGTGGGCGAGCGGATTGGACCTGACCTACGACATTCCGGGCACCCGATGAGGGTCCTATTGACCGGATCGGCCGGGTTCATCGGTGGGGAGATCGGCCGCCAACTCGAAGCGGATGGCGACGAAGTGGTGCGCGTCGACCTCATGCTGCCGATGGCGCACGGCGAATCTCATGCCCCCGTTGGGACGCACCAACTCGATGTCCGCGACGCACACGCCGGAGGCCCGTGGCCGGGGCTGCTCAAGGGCATCGACGTCGTCTGTCACCAGGCCGCCGTCGTCGGTGCCGGGGTCACGGTCGCCGACCTGCCTGCATACGCCGCACATAACGACCTTGGGACAGCCGCGCTGCTCGCCGCGATGCACGAAGCGGGCGTGACTCGGATGGTGCTGGCCTCCTCGATGGTCGTCTACGGCGAGGGCCGCTACGACTGCGCAGAACACGGTCAGCAATCGCCACCTCCGCGCACGGCCGACGCGTTGGCCTCAGGCGACTTCGACAACCACTGCCCGGTCTGTGACTCTGCGCTCGTGTGGAATCTTGTTGACGAGTCCGCCGCAATGGACCCCCGCAGCACGTACGCCGTCAGCAAGCTGGCCCAAGAGCACTACACGCTGATGTGGGTCCGGCAGGCCGGCGGCTCAGCGATCGCGCTGAGGTATCACAACGTCTACGGCCCGGGTATGCCGAGGGACACGCCATACAGCGGGGTGGCGGCGATGTTCCGCTCGTCACTGGAGCGGGGCGAGGCGCCCCAGGTCTACGAAGACGGCACCCAGATGCGGGACTTTGTGCACGTCAGCGACGTCGCTCGGGCCAACGTGCTCGCGATCCGTGCACTCGCTGAAGGCAACGGGCCGAGGTTCGATGTCTACAACGTGTGCTCGGGGCAGCCGATCGCGATTGCCGATGTGGCTCGGCAGGTGGCTGCTGGCACTGGGACAGACGTGGAGCCGCAGATCACCGGCGGCTATCGGCTCGGCGATGTGCGACATATCGTCGCCTCGTCGGCCAGGGCCGCCGTTGAGCTGGAGTTCACCGCCCAGGTGTCGCCGGAGCAAGGCCTGGCAGAATTTGCGACGGCCCCGCTACGGGCCTGACTTCCGCTGCACAGCGGACAGATGTCCAGCGGTGTGCCCTGCCCTTCACCAACTGGTATAGAGCAACGTCTCGATGATCAGCGCGGTCGCCAGCTGAAGCCCCAAGGCCGGGCGAAGCCAGCGCTGCGGAAGCAACGCCAGCGACAGGGTGAGCCACGGTATGAACGGCAGCCAGATGCGCTCGACTTCTGCCTTGCTCATCCGCGACAGGTCCGCCACCAGGATCATCACGACCGCCGCGCCCGCGAGCCAGAGCACCACCCGGGTGTTGTCGCGGTTCAGCACGTCGCGCCGCGGCACTGCCATAAGCAGAGCTACCCCCGACCCGACCATCGGCCCGGCGGAGATCAGCAGGGCCCCGATGTTGCCCCATACCCAATAGGTGAACGGTCGATCCTTGGCCGCCCCGTCCCAGTATCGCTCCGCCAGCACCGGGTAGGCCTCCCACCAGGCAAAACCTGCCCAAGCGAAGATCATCACGACCAGCAGTGCTGCCGCTGCTGCAATCGGCAGGGGGGCCCAGGATCCGCGTGCCAGGATGAGCACCGCAATCGCCAGCACCCCGAGCAGCGGGAGCCCGTAGGACATCATCACCGCGTAGCCCAATAACAGACCGGCGACCGTGGCCAGGCCCGCGATTCGGCCACGAGTGCCCGCCGTAGCGGCCCCGGCCAACGCGCACATTCCCCACGCGGCCACAGCAGCAAAGAGGCCGTCGGCCGAGACAGCCACAAAGATCGCGGCCGGGCTCAAGGCCAACAGCGGCGCGACCCGGCGAGCGGCGCTGGCGGCCCCAAGAATCCGCATGGTGGTGAGCACCGCGATGACGCTCGTGGCACCCAGAGCCGTGGTGATCAGTCCCACCCACAGGGGGTCGCTGATGCCGAGGCGGACCAGCGCGATGAAATAGAGAAAGGCCCCAGGTGGGTGACCGGCAACGTGCACCACCCAGTTGTCCGGGTGGGCATAGGGAATGCGCTCGATGAATTCATCGAACATTCCGGGGATGTCGTCGATCTTTTGCGCCGTCGTGAGGTACTCGGTGTCCATGGCAAACACGTGCGCAACACCAGCGAGCCCGTCGGTGAAGGCCAGCGCGAGCATCCACGTGAGCGACGCCGCGTATGCCGTGAGCATCAGCCACCGCCACGGCAGCCGCTGAGCGAGCGAGTCGGCATACCGGTAGGCGAGAACGGCGAGCACGATGGCCGGGAGCGTGCCGGGACCAAACCAGCGCGGGCTCCAGAATCCGTGCAACGGCTCGACGGTCCCGAATTCGGTGGGATCTTTGCGGGCGTAGACCTCCCACCCGAGCAGGTGCGGGAGTGTGAAGGAGGTGACGATGATGAGGGCGGCGAGGGCCAGGCCGATCCACGGCGCGCGCTGGGCGGGGGGTGCTGCAACCGGGCCGACCATGCTGAATACGATAGGTGACGAGGGCCTACAGGAGCGGCGCGCGGGGGGAGATCGTCAGAAATTCGTCAGGCGAATGAGCCTACCGGTGCAGGCTGCCACCGATGGGGGCGGATACTGTCCCCTTATGTCTACTTGCGACCTTATATTGCCGTGCCGTAATGAGGCCGCGGCTTTAATAGATTTGCTTCCTAGGGTTTCCGACGATTTTACGGTGATCGTGGTCGATAATGGGTCCAACGACAACACGGCACAGGTAGCGGCACGACTGGGGGCACAGGTGGTTCACGAGTCTGTGCCTGGCTACGGTGCCGCCATTCATGCCGGTCTGGAAGCGGCGAGCCACGATTATGTGGCCTTCATGGACGGGGATGGCTCCTTCGATCCGAACGCCTTGATTCCCATGGTGGCGCAGGTGCGCGACGGTGCCGATATGGCTATCGGGCGCCGTCGGCCCAGCCGCGCGGGGGTGTGGCCGTGGCACGCTCGATGCGGGAATGCGCTGATCGTGGCCTGGTTGCGCCAGCGGATCGACATGTCGGCGCACGACATCGCACCGATCCGGGTATGCCGTCGCCGAGCGCTGTTGGATCTTAACGTGCAGGATCGGCGCTTCGGATATCCGGTCGAGTTGCTCCAGAAGGCCACCGCCGCGGGGTGGCGGCTGGTCGAGAGCGACGTGGCCTACGGGCCGCGGGCCCGAGGCACCAAGTCCAAAGTCTCCGGCTCGGTCGCCGGCACGCTGCGCACAGCCCGCGACTTCTGGAAGGTTCTGTCGTGATCGATTCAGGGGAACAGCAGTGAAGGTGCTGGTGATGGCTAAGGCGCCGGTCGCCGGACTGGCGAAAACCCGACTGGGCGCGGTGCTCGGCGGCGACGCCGCGGCCGCATTGGCAGCGGCTGGTTTCCTGGACACTCTCGACGCGTGCGCCGTGGCTGACGATCGCATCCTCGCGTTGACGGGCGACCTGTCCGAGGCAACCCAATCTGAGCAGATCCAAGCCGGGCTCACCGGGTGGACGATCGTGGCTCAACGGGGCGAGGGTTTTGCCGAGAGGCTGGCGAATGCCCATCGAGACGCTGGGCCCGGCCCGGTGATCCAGATCGGGACGGACACCCCGCAGGTGAGTTCGTCCCACCTGGAGGCGGTGGCTTCTGCTCTGGACGGTCACGACGCCGTGCTAGGTGAGGCCACCGATGGCGGCTGGTGGGTGCTTGGGCGCCACGACCCCGAGCACGCCCAGGCTCTGGTGGGCGTGCCGATGTCGACGAACAGCACCGGTTCGGCGACCCGTGCGGCGCTGGTGGCCCTGGGCCTGCGGGTGGGTTCGACCGCGATGCTGCGCGACGTGGACACCATCGAGGACGCGCAGATTGTCGCGGCGCAAGCGCCGCACACCCGATTCGCCGCCCAGTGGGCTCAAGCGTGGGGCCAGCGATGACCAGTGTTTCCTTCACCGATCTCTTCTCCCAGGCGTTGCAGGGCATGCCTGTCCAAGTGGTGGGCCGTGACGGGAGTCCCTTTCACCTTCCGGTGCACAATTGGATGCGTGAGGCCGATGCCGCAGACCTCGAGTTGCTCGATTTGTGCGCGAGCTGCTGCCTGGATATCGGCTGCGGCCCGGGTCGCCTCAGTGCCGCGTTGGGGGCCCGCGGGCATTTTGTCTTAGGGATCGACATCGTCAACGAGGCGGTCAGGCAGACCCAGTTGCGCGGGGTGCGGGCTGTGAATCGCGACGTTTTCCGGTCGATGCCAGGGGAAGGACGCTGGCATACGGCGCTGCTGGCCGACGGAAACATCGGTATCGGCGGGGATCCGGTGACGCTGTTGAGACGGGTTGGGGATCTCATCCTCCAGGGCGGTCGCGTGGTGGTGGAGGTGGCCGAGGCGGGGGTGCCGATGGCGTCCTTCTGGGCCAACCTGGAATACGACGGTGTGCAAAGCCGACCCTTCCGGTGGGCCGTCGTAGGGCTGGACGACATCGATGAGGTCGCCGGTGCGGCTGGCTTCGTGGTCGCTTCCCGGCACCAGGTGGGATCCCGCTGGGCGGTCGTATTCACGCGGCCAGTGAATAAACGGGCATGACTGAATTTGGTAAGTTTTTCCACGACCGAACCGGGTTAGCCTAAGCATTAGTCCGCTGATGGATGCGGTTGTCGCTGATCGAGGATCTTGATTCTGATGAAACCTCCTATCCCGAAGCCGGAGCACTTCACATCTGCGCTTCGCAGTCCCGCCGTTGCGGCCCGAGTCGGGGTGTGGCTCGGAATCTGCTTCGGAATCTGCTTCATCACGGGGCTTATTAGCCACTATGCGCAAGAAGTCAGTCAGCCCATCGCCTTTCCGACTACGCCGGCGTGGGGCTATCGACTCACTCAGGGGTTGCACGTGGCCACCGGTACGGCAGCCATTCCGCTGTTGGTGGTCAAACTGTGGACCGTCTATCCGCGGCTGTTCGAAGGCTTCCCGTTGGGGAACGCACGAAAGATGCTGGTGGTCGGGCTGGAGCGGGCCTCGATCGCAGTATTGGTGGCCGCAGGCACCTTTCAACTGGTGACGGGCCTACTCAACAGTGCCCAGTGGTATCCGTGGACCTTCGCCTTCCGTAGCACGCACTACGCATTGGCGTGGATCGCTATCGGTGCCCTGGGCGTGCATATCGCAATCAAACTGCCGATCATCCGCGACGTTCTGCTCGGCGATGTCGACGACGTCAAGCACGACCGGCCCAGTGCAACGCAGGAGGGTGCGTTGTCGCGTCGCGGTCTTTTGCGAACCACTTGGGTCGCTGCCGGCGTTGCCGTCGTGGCGACGGCGGGAGCGACCGTGCCCCTGCTCCGCAAAGTGTCCGTGCTCGGGGTGCGCTCCGGCGAGGGACCTCAAGGGATCCCGATCAACAAATCTGCGCAGGCTGCTCGCATCACCGATGACATGGTGGGGGCGGGCTATCGCCTGAAGGTCATGGCCGGGGACGTCGAGATGTCGTTCACCAGGGACGAGCTGCTCGCGATGCCGCAGCGCACCGAAACGTTGCCGATTGCCTGCGTGGAGGGTTGGAGCGCGAGCGGTGAGTGGACTGGAGTGCGGATGCGGGACCTGCTGGATGCCGTCGGCGCGCCTGCGGGCTCCGAGGTTGTCGCGCGCTCCTTGCAGCCCTCCGGCCCGTTCCGCGTCACGACCCTGCAAGCGAATTTCGTGGACGACGACCGCACGTTGCTAGCCCTGCAGTTGGCCGGACAAGACCTCGACATCGATCACGGATTTCCCTGCCGACTGATTGCTCCCAACCGTCCCGGGGTTTTACAGACGAAGTGGCTCGAAGCCTTGGAGGTGCGGACGTGAGTGCGGTGAGGTACGGGCTGGGAGCCATCGGTGTGGCCGTCGGGTTGTGGGGCGCGTGGCTGATCTTTGGCACTGCGGACGTCAGCGACTTCGTGAACATCGGGTTGTTCTTGGCCGGCGGAATCATCGCCAACGACGGCATCATCGCGGCGGTCGCGCTGGTGTTCGGCTTCATCGCGATGCGCCTGCTGCCCAAGCCCGCGCGCGGCCCGGCGGCAGTGGGGTTCGTCATCGTCGGCACGGTGGCGCTGGTGGCGATCCCCGTCGTGGGCAGGTTCGGTGCGCGCGCGGACAATTCGACGTTGCTCGACCGCGACTACGCCACGGGTTTCGGCGTGCTGGCGGCGGTGGTGCTGATCCCGCTCGCGGTGGCCGCGGTCTATCGGATGGGTCGCACCGGGCCCGATGGCACCAGCCCTCAGTGACCGACTGCCCGGTCAGCGGGCCGAAGCGCGGATCATCTGGCCGCCGGCGGACCCCGCGCCCGGCCCCATCTCGATGATCCAATCGGCCGTGGCCATCGCGACGGGGTCGTGCTCGACCACCACCACGGTGTGCCCGTCGTCGGCCAAGGTATGCAGTTGCTTCAGCAGGCGGTGCACGTCGGCCGGGTGCAGCCCAGAGGTCGGTTCGTCGAGGAGATAGAGCGTCGGTTGGCGGGCTTGGGTCTGCAGCTCGGTGGCCAGCTTGATCCGCTGGGCCTCGCCGCCCGAGAGCTCGGTGGCCGGTTGCCCCAACCGCAGGTAGCCCAGGCCGAGCGTCGCCAGTGCCTCCAAGGCCCGGGCGACGGGTGGCTCGTCGGCGAAGATCGGTTGCGCCTCCTCGACCGTCCACGAAAGCACATCGGCGATGGTGTGGCCCCGCCAGGTCACCTCCAACGTCTCGTTGTTGTACCGAGAGCCACCACACGTCGGGCAGGTCGAGTAGGTGCCGGGCAGGAACAGCAGCTCGACCGCCACCGACCCCTCGCCCTGACAGGTCGCGCACCGCCCG
>JBBSVB010000092.1:0-8827 GCA_038233875.1 Actinomycetales bacterium
CAGGTGCTGCAGCCCGAGCTGATGAAGATTCAGAAGAAGTACAAGGGTCGCAAGGACGAGGCCTCACGCAAGGCGATGACCGAGGAATCTTTCGGTTTGTACAAGAAGCACGGCACCAACCCCTTCTCCTCGTGTCTGCCGATCCTGATGCAGATGCCGTTTTTCTTCGCGCTCTTCCGACTTCTTAATGGGCTGCCCGAGATAGCGGCCAACCCTGAAAAATCGATCGGGTTCTTCACTCAGGAACTAGCGTTCAAGATGGAAAACTCGACGATTCTGGGCGCCAGCCTCTCGTCATCGTTCTTGCGTGCAGACGGCGACACTGCCGCCATGATTCTCTCTGCGTGTCTGATCGTGCTGATGGGCTTCACGCAGTTCATTACTTCGCACCAGTTGATGCGCAAGAACATGCCGGCTGCCGCCTTGAACGGCCCCATGGCCCGCCAGCAGGCCATCCTCATCTACGTCCTCCCGATCATGTTCGCCGTCTTCGGGGTGAACTTCCCGGTGGGTGTCCTGATCTATTGGACGACCACCAACCTGTGGACCATGGGCCAGCAGTTCTACGTGATTAGGGCCATGCCGGCGCCTGGCTCTCCGGCGGAAAAGGCGATGGAGCAACGCCGGCTGGCGAAGGGCAAGCCGATCGAAAAGTTCCAGCTCAGCGGCGCTACCGACGATGAGCCAGAGGCCGAAGAGCCCACCAAGCAGTCCGGTCAGCGCGTCCAACCACAGGGCAAGAAGCGTGCCAAGAACCGACCGAAGAGCAACCGACCCAAGGGCCGATAGCGCCCCCCGAGACGCCTTGCGAGGCCTACATCCCCTGGCCAGCCGACTCGACGACCACCATTCCGCAACACCTATGCAGGAGCTTCCATGGAAAACGACGTAGAGACCACCTCTCCCTTTGTCCCGCCAGTAGCCGAGGATCCCAGCGCGGTGGAAAAGTCGACTGTTGCCGATAGTGAGCACGTGAGTGCCACCGAAAACATGGCGGCGGAGCCACAGTCTCCGGACCAGGCAGATACGGGCGTGGAGGATGCCGACCCCGGTGAAGGAAGTCCTGAGCCCGCAACCCCAGCGCCCGACGAGTCGTCTCCTAAGGCGTCCCGTCGATCCGGTTCGTCGTCCAAAGCCGATCTAGAGCGTGAGGGCGAGGTCGCGGCAGATTTCCTGGAGACCCTGATGGACATTGCTGACCTCGATGGGGATCTCGAGGTTGACGTCGATGGCGACCGGGCCGCCGTGTCGATCGTCGACTCCGAGGAGGGCAGCGTCCCGCGACGCTTGGTCGGGACCAAAGCAAACGTGCTCGAGGCTCTGCAGGAATTGACACGTCTGGCCGTTCAGGCTGAAACCGGCGAGCGTAGCCGCCTCATGCTCGATGTCGGCGGATACCGAGCCAACCGACGCACGGAACTCATCGATAGCGCGGCCGGTGTGATTGCAGCGGTCAAGGGCGGCGAGCCACGCCGCGAGATGGAGCCCATGAGTGCTTTCGAGCGCAAGGTAGTGCACGACGAGGTGCTCCGAGCGGGCCTCCGTTCAGAGTCCGAGGGCGAAGAGCCGCGCCGCTTTGTCGTGGTGCTCCCGGCCTGAGTGCCAAGGTCGGCCACACTGAGCCGCCCTGCCGACAACCGCCCCGATTTATCCAAGGGAGACCGTGTTTCACGTGAAACATGACGAGAAGGTTGGCCAAGAAGAAGCACCGACTCCGCCGCGACTCGCTGCGGAGATCTTTGGTGAGCGGTTGCCTCTGGCCGTGCAGTATGCAGATTTGTTGGTGACGACGGGCATCTCGCACGGCCTGTTGGGCCCTAGGGAAGCTCCTAAAGTGTGGGAACGGCACATCGTCAACTGTGCAATGGCGGAGTCGCTCCTGCCCCACCGGACTCGTCTCATCGATATCGGTAGTGGAGCTGGCTTACCTGGATTGGCGCTCGCTATCGCGCGTCCCGATCTACGCATCACGCTCGTTGAGCCCCTCGCACGGCGAACCGATTGGCTTGTGAATGCGGTTGAGACGCTGGGTCTTAGTCACGTGTCCGTTCAGCGTGCTCGCGCCGAAGACTTGGCAGGACTCATTCAAGCAAACGTGGTGACCGCCCGCGCCGTGGCCAAAATAGAGCAGTTGGTCTTGTGGACTTGGCCCCTCATGCCGCAGGGTGGACGCCTCCTCGCGCTAAAGGGGCAAAGCGCGTCCGATGAGTTGGCCGCAGCGCAGCCGCGTATCGCGCGCCTCGGCGTGAAGAGCTCGACCGTTCATTCTCTTGGTGCTGACGTGCTGGATCCGCCGGTGCGCGTTGTGGAAATTGTCCGTTCACCGCCAGTGTCTGGCGCTGGTCGCCCGTCGCGCACTGGGGGCAAAGACCCTCGCGCCACAAGTGCTCGTCGGCGACGGTCGGCGTGAGCAGAGGGACTGGCCTGGGCTGGCCACTCGACGCATCGGGGTCTGCGACGTTCGCGGGTCTGGGTTGGCCTAGCGACTCACGAGTGCGGATGAGTGACGCCGACGAGCTGGCGCATGATCTCGGCCTTCTCGACGGCACGGTCGATTCGACGAGCGCAGATGTTTCACGTGAAACACCTCAACGTGAAAGGGCCACTGTTTCACGTGAAACATCTGCAGTGGTTGCTGCTGATACCCGCACCATCACCGTCGCCAACCAAAAAGGTGGCGTTGGCAAGACGACAACGACCGTGAACGTCGCAGCCGCCTTGGCTCAGGCGGGCAAACGAGTCCTGGTCATTGACCTAGACCCACAGGGGAATGCCTCGACGGCGCTCGGCATCGGGCACTCCGACGGCACCCAAGGGGTTTACGAAGTACTGATCGAGGGCCAGCCCCTCCAAGCCGTGGTGCAGAAGGCTACGAGCGTCGATGGGGTGTGGTGCATTCCGTCCACGATGGATGTCGCGGGATGTGAGATCGAGCTCGTGGGACTCTCGGAGCGTGAGTTCAGACTCCGCACGGCCCTGCGCCACCACGCTGAGGTGGAGCACTACGACTTCATCCTCATCGATTGCCCCCCAAGTCTTGGACTCCTGACCGTCAACGCCTTCACCGCAGCCACCGAGGTGCTCATCCCCATTCAGTGTGAGTACTACGCACTGGAGGGACTCACGCAACTCATGCGCAACATCACCTTGATTCAAGCCCACCTCAACCCACAGTTGCGTGTCTCCACCATCTTGATGACCATGTACGACGCACGCACTCGGCTGTCGGCACAGGTCGCTGCCGAGGTTCGATCCCACTTCGGTGAGTTGGTGCTCAAGACATCTGTGCCACGGTCTGTGCGCATATCGGAAGCCCCGAGCCACGGCGAAACCGTACTCACCTACGACCCCAGCAGCGTGGGGGCGCTCTCCTACCGTGAGGTTGCGGTAGAACTAACTCGGCAGCGCGTGCCACAGAGCGCACCGCCTTCTTCGTAGATCAGGAGCACAGATGAACGACCGTCGCAGAGGGCTAGGCCGGGGACTGGGTGCGCTCATCCCCACCGAGTCGTACGGTCAGGCACGACCCACCGATGTGTTCTTCTCAGCGCGCACGCCACGTGTCGAGGTAGCCGAGCACTTCGTCGAGCCCTTCGTCGAGCCCTTCGCCGAGCCAGAGGCAAGTATGGAACCAGCGGCGGCGGATGCCCCTTTAGCGCTGAGCGACGTGCCGGGAGCGCATTTCCTGGAGCTGCCGGTCACAGCCATCTCGGCGAACCCGAGGCAGCCTCGAGTCGAGTTCGATGAGGACGACCTCGCTGAGTTGGTGCACAGCATCACGTCGGTGGGTGTGCTTCAGCCGGTGATCGTCCGCCCGTTGGCAGCTCACGCTCTGGCGGTTATGGATAAGTGGAGCGAGGGCACCCAGTCACCCCGTGGCGACGTGCGCTACGAGTTGGTGATGGGCGAGCGTCGCCTGCGCGCCAGCATTGCCGCCGGCCTGGACACGATCCCGGCGATCGTCCGCGACACCAGTGACGACGCCCTCCTGCGTGACGCGCTGCTAGAGAACCTGCACCGAAGCCAACTCAACCCACTCGAGGAAGCTGCGGCATACCAACAGTTGCTTGAGGATTTCGGCTGCACACAAGACGTCTTAGCGCAGAGACTCGGTCGATCCCGTCCTCAGATTTCCAACACGATCCGCCTGCTCAAGCTCCCGGCCCTCGCGCAGCGCCGCGTTGCCTCGGGAGTGCTATCGGCCGGTCATGCTCGGGCGCTCCTCGGGTTGGACGACGCCCAAGCGATGGAACGCCTGGCATCTCGCATCGTGGCCGAGGGACTGTCCGTGCGCTCCGTAGAAGAGATCGTGCTGCTACGAGAGGCAGACCCAGCCGCCCGTCGCTCGAATCGCCCGGCTGCAGTGATCGACCCCGACGTCGAACAGTGGTCGACCCGACTCTCAGACGCCCTCGACACCCGGGTCACCATCGCGATGGGCAAGCGTAAGGGACGCCTCAGTGTCGAGTTTGCGTCGAAGGATGATCTGGAGCGCATCCTCAGCGTTCTTGCGCCAACAGCGGCCACCTCCGTCTCCGACCCCCACCACGACTCGGAGCCCAACTCGGCCCGGTGAACGTGACCTCGTAGCCTAGACAGATTAATCGCCCAGGTTTTCCACAGTGTGTGGAAAACCTGGGCGATTTTGTCGTGCAGGGCAGTTCAGCCCAAGAACGGCTCCAACTCTTTGATGAGCTTGGGCTTGGACAGCGCGCCGACCATGTTCTTGACGACTTCGCCACCGACAAACACGTTCATCGTAGGAATCCCGGTGATGCCGTACTTGGCCGTCACCTGAGGGTTCTCGTCAGTGTTGAGCTTGACGATGGTTAACTTCTCGCCGTACGTCTCCGACAACTCCTCCAGCACAGGCGCAATCATCTTGCACGGGCCGCACCAGGGGGCCCAAAAGTCCACCAGCACTGGCACATCGCTCTGCAGCACGTCGGTGGCGAAGTTGCTGTCGTCAGTCTGTTTCGTTGCCATGCTTATCTCTCTTATCTCTCGGTCGCTCTAGGTTCTGGATCAGACGGGGTGGACCTGTCAACTCTGGATCACTGCGGCTTCGTTGGCGGCCAAGGCAGCGCTGGCGGTCGGCGCTGCTTCTAGCGCCGCCAAGTACCGCTCAGCGTCCAGCGCGGCCGCACAGCCGGAACCAGCCGCAGTGATGGCTTGCCGGTAGGTGTGGTCGACCAAGTCACCGGCGGCAAAGACACCCGGAAGGTTGGTCGCAGTACCGCGGCCCTGCACCAACACGTAGCCCTCGGCATCGAGATGCACCTGCTCTTTGATGAGCTCGTTGCGGGGGTCGTGGCCGACCGCAATGAAGAGGCCGGTGAGGTCGAGGCGGCGACGCTCCCCGGTGCGCAGATCAGCCAGGGTGACGCCACTGAGTTTGGCGTCGCCGTGGATCTCGGCGACCTCACTGTGCCAGGCAAACGAGATTTTAGGGTCTGCCTCGGCACGCTCGGCCATGATGCGACTCGCTCGCAACTCTCCACGACGGTGAATGACGGTGACCGAGCGGGCAAAGCGGCTCAAGAATGTCGCCTCTTCCATCGCTGAGTCACCACCGCCGACAACCGCTATGTCATGGTCACGGAAAAAAGCACCGTCACACGTGGCGCACCAGGAAACTCCGTGGCCAGAGAGTCGCTTCTCGTTCGGCAGGCCCAACTCACGGTATGCCGACCCCATCGCCAGGATGACCGCGTGCGCCTGGTGCTTGATGCCCTCTTCGTCGACCACCGTTTTGATGGCTCCGGTGACGTCAAGGGACGTCACGTCCGTGGTGTGGATGGTGGTGCCGAAGCGTTCGGCCTGACCGCGCATCGCGACCATCAGATCTGGGCCCATGATGCCGTCGGCAAACCCGGGGTAGTTCTCGACGTCGGTGGTGTTCATCAGGGCACCACCGGCGGTGACAGCGCCCTCGAATAGGACCGGCGCGAGGTTGGCTCGCGCTGCATACACCGCAGCGGTGTAACCGGCTGGCCCAGAGCCCACGATGATGACGTCATGAATGACGCTCTCGGACTCGGATGTGGATGGGTTCGAGACCGACGGTGAGGCCTCGAGGGAGATGCCGCTGATGACGCTCATACGCTCGGAATCGCTCCTGAAAAGGGTGTAGTACGGGTGCCTAGGCAACCGATCCTACGGCGATGATGTTCCCGAACGGATCACGGAAGGTCGACAGGGCCCTTCAGGACTGCGGCGGAGGCATTCTGTGGGCAACTGCTATCTAGCGCCCATGCCGTTGTGGCCGCAGATGCGTCCGAATCTGTATCGCCGAGGACAACAACCTCCTCGCCGTTGATCGTGGCCGTCATACCCAGCCACGATTGACCGGACGGCTCTCCGGCAGCCTGTGCGCAATTGTCGAGCTCGGCGGAGTCCAGCGGGGCAAGGTTGCCGACTTCGACATTAAGGGAGTCGGGAAGCGACAAAGCGTTCGCACTGTCTTCGCCGTTGGTGTCGGACCCCGCCGTGGCCAAGAGTGCCTGGGCACCCAGAGCAAACGCTGCATCGCCGAGCGACTCGAGCCCAGTAGGCGCTGGCGCCTCGTCGGGCGCGGCTTCAATTCCAGCCTCTGAGCCATCCTCGTTGGACTGGTCAGGCTGCGCGTCGCCACTATTGGACTGCCCAGAATCACCGCCCTCTTTACTGTCAGATTTGTCCGGAACTGCCTGTGCTGCAACGCTACTGGAATCAGTAGAGTCGTTGATGACTTCGTTAAGAACCACTGTGCCGACCGCGCCGACAGCCAGAACTGCGGCAGCTGCCATGATCCATTGCTGTGGACGACGGTGCGCCTTCTCGGCAGCAAAATCGTGCACGACAGCACCGTGTTGCCCAGGGCCCGTCGTGGGCTGCCACTGTGTCGAGCCGACGCGAGTCTGTTGCTCTTGGGCCAGGCTCGCGCAGATGCGGTCGGCGAGCTGGGCAGGCATGGGCGCAGGGTCGGCGAGAGACGCCAGGACGTCACGCATGCCGGTGGGATCAGCGTCCTGGTCACCGTAGGGTGGGCCCGTCTGCGGGGTGCTCACCGACAACTCCTTACTGCAGCAATCAACATAGGTATGCCGCGGCGCAGCACCCCATCAGTGATACGACGCACGCCGCAGGCTTGTGGTTCCCACAGTGTGTCGAGGGCGCTCATGCTGTCCCCAACAGTTCAGCGAGTGCGGAGCGTCCGCGGGAGCAGCGGGACTTGATGGTGCCCTCGGCGACATCCAGCACCTGCGCGGCTTCGCTGACGGACAGACCTTGCATGTCGACCAACACCAGCGCCATCCGTTGAGCCTCAGGCAAGTGCTCGAGGGCCGCGCGCACGTCGATGCGGACCTCGACGCTGCGGTGGTAGTCGCGAGGCTCCACCGGGTCGTAGTCGGCAATGTCTGACGTCGGGCGGGAACGGCGCAACCGATCCAGACACGCGTTCACCACGATGCGGTACAACCAGGTGCTGACCTGGGAATCGCCTCGGAATGAATCAGCACGTCGAAAGGCGTTGATAAACGCGTCTTGCACCGCATCTGAGGCCAGCTCCGGGTCTCGGGTGGTGCGCAGCGCGACAGCCCACATACGGTCCTTATGGCGACGAAAGATCTCCCCGAAAGCTTCGCTGTCACCGTCGCGATGTAGCGCAAGCAGCTCGACGTCGCTGCGCAGACTGAGGTCTTGTGTGTTCATAGGCTCAACGCACTGCGACCTCGGAGACGTACACAATCTCACCGTTGGGACCGGGCCATGCGCGCGTGAACCACACCAGGACGTAGCGGCCTTCAACAGCTTCGTCGGCGGTCACGGTGATATCCCCGCTGGCCTCATCCTCAGAGCCGATTTCGGTAGCGTCTAGGGTGGCTTCGTCGCCGACATACACCTCCACGCCGTAGTCGCCCTGCGGGAAGGAGATGTCGACTTCGCTGACCTCTTGGCTCTCGCCGAGGTCAATCGCCAGACCCACGCCATCCTTGAGGTTGCCCCAGTCCGGTGAGAGGTAGGTCCGGCTGCGCCACGATGTCGTCGAGTCACCATCGATCGCCAGCGGGGCCAGATCGTTCTTCTCGTTGCCATCGCCTTGCGGGTCGTATGAGGTGATGCTCTGGGGCTCGATGGGCTCAAGAGGCTCTTCGGTAGGCGGAGCGGTCTCTTCCGCCTCGTCTTCGGGTGCGCTCGTCGCTTCTGGCTCGTCGGGGTCCGGGTCGCTTGCGATCGCGTTGTCGCCGGTGGATGTGGCGGTGGAGGCCGCTGGACTATCGCCAGTCCCGTCGTCGCTGAAAAGGCCCTTGATTGAGTCGTATCCCAAGAACAGCGCCACGGCGACCACCACGGCGATGATCGCCAACACGATGCCGCTCTGAAATGGCTGTGCCCCAGCGGGGTTGACCGCATCGTCAGATGAAGAGTCGTCGGCCGTCGAGCCACCGATTGCGCCACCGCCTGAGGCACCACCGCCCGAGCTGCCGCTGCCGGAGGCTCCACCGGCTGAGGTGCCACCCGCTACGGCGCTGCCGGCTGGGGCACTGCCTGCGACGGCTGCAGCACCGACACCTCTAGCTGCTCCCGAGTCGTCATCGTCATCGGTGGTGTCCGCCGAGGCCTCGGTTGCGCTTAACGAGACGTCGCTGGCGCTCGCAGCACCTGCCCCCATCGCCACCGCGCCAGCCTTGGGCAGGTGGTAGTCGGGCTCGGCTTCACCGGCCTGCTCGTCACCCTCTTGTCCACGAGCATCTCCCGAACGAGCATCTCCCGAACGAGCAGCACTCACAGCAGCGCTCGCACCCGCCCCAGCGGCAAGGGCTGCGTACGCACCGACACCGTC
>JBBSVB010000093.1:0-8786 GCA_038233875.1 Actinomycetales bacterium
AACTCGGCCAGCCAATAGGACGTCTGCGCGGTCTGGTGACGATGCTCGATCTGCTGCAGTGCGACGCCTCCGACCGGCACGTCGTCTACCGCGATCGCAAAGACGGCAGATTCCCCAGCGGCCTGCGCCGCCTGCCACCTGACGATGCACCGGTGAGCCTCATCGTCAGCCTTGAGGGCACCGACGTACGGCGTCACATCGTCGGAGGCGCAGACGGTCAGAAGAGAGGAAACGTCGTCAAACCGCCACGGGCGCACCACGAGAAAAGTCACTGGGAGACCTTAGCGCCGCCGCGACCTTGACCTACTGCGACGCCGCACCCTCGCCGAGCTCGCGCTTCAAGATTTTGCCGGTACCGCCCTTGGGCAGAGCGTCGATGAGATGGACCTGGCGCGGATACTTGTAGGCCGCGACCTGCGACTTCACGTGCTCACGCAGCTCATCCTCAGTGGCCGAGGCGCCCTCGGCGAGCACCACGTAGGCCGCGACTTCTTCACCGAATTCGTCGTGCGGCACCCCTACCACCGCGGCCTCGGCGACCGCTTCGTGCTCGTACAGGACCTCTTCGATCTCCCGGGGGTAGATGTTCATCCCGCCGCGGATGATCATGTCCTTCTTGCGGTCGACGATGACGTAATAGCCGTCGTCGTCCTTTCGAGCGAGGTCACCCGAGCGGAACCAGCCGTCGTGAATGGCCTCGGCGGTGGCCTCCTCGTTGGCCCAATAGCCCTTCATGATGTTCTCGCCCTTGATGGCAATCTCGCCGATCTCGCCGTCGGCCGCATCAGCCCCACTCGCGTCGAGCAGTTTCATCTCCACGCCGCGGATCGGGGTGCCGATGGAGCCAGCCTTGCGCTCGGCGTCGGGGTGGTTGAAGGAGGCCACCGGGCTGGTTTCGGAAAGCCCGTAGCCCTCCAAGATCACGCAACTGAAGGCCTCTTCGAACTTGCGCAGCACCTCCACCGGCATCGAGGAGCCACCGCTGATCGCCGTCCGCAGACTCGACAGGTCCGGCACCGACTCAGCGTGACCTGCGGCAGCCAGCATCGCGCCATACATTGTCGGCACGCCCTCAAACACGGTGACCTTGTCGCGCTCGATGACCTCCAACGCCTTGGCCGGGTCAAAGCGGGGGATCATCGTGAGCGTGGAGCCGTTCGCAAACGCCGCGTTCATCCCACAGGTCATGCCGAAGACGTGGAACAGCGGCAGGCAGCCCATCACGACGTCGCTGGTGCCCAGATTGATCAGCGTCTCGGCGGTGCTGCGCTGGTTGCTGGCGAGGTTGTGGTGGGTCAGCTCAGCGCCCTTGGGCCGGCCCGTGGTGCCGGAGGTGTAGAGGATGACGGCCGTGTCTGAGTCCGCGCGGTCGGCAATCTGGTCATGCGGCTCGACGTCGGCTAGCAGCTCGCCCAGCCCTTCGGGCGCGACGGGGACGACCGTTGCGCCGGTTGCCTCAGTCGCAGCCTGAACTTCCTCGCTCGGCATCGCGAAGATGATCTTGGCTCCGCCGTCGGTGAGGTAATACTCGATCTCACGACGCTTGAATAGCGGATTCATCGGGACCACGATGGCCCCCACGCGCAGCGCCCCGTAGTAAATCACCGGGAAACTCGGCAGGTTGGGCAGCATGACAGCGATCCGATCACCAGCCTGCACGCCCTGCTTGACCAGCCAGCCCGCGAGCTGCTGC
This sequence comes from Actinomycetales bacterium, assembly GCA_038233875.1. GTDB lineage: Bacteria > Actinomycetota > Actinomycetes > Actinomycetales > Dermatophilaceae > Ornithinicoccus. The sequence goes on from JBBSVB010000093.1 coordinate 1,694, forward strand.
GCGGCGTCGTCCACCTCGCGATAGGTGACGCGGTGATCGTCGAGGATGATCGCGGGTTGATCAGGGTGGCTCTGAGCGGTGTCGCTAAGAAGGTGCGCCAGGTTGGTCATCGTTGACTCCTACATGCGGGGGCCCGAGGGTACGGACTTGATGTATACCAACACATCATGACTTAGCGCTGAGTCGGGTGGACGGAGGAGGCGCCGCGGTGGCCGCGGGCGCGGCATACCCACTGCTTAGAGTGGGTTGTATGCGGATCGTGTCGTTGCTGCCGTCGGCTACCGAGATTTTGTTCGCCATAGGCGCGGGCCCCGACGTGGTGGGCGTGACGTTCGAGTGCGACTTCCCTGAGCAGGCCCGGCAGGCGACCGTCGTATCGACCTCCGCCATGCCCGAGGGGCTCACCCCTGCCCAGATCGACGCCTACGTGGTCGGTGCGATGCAGCGTGGCGAAGACCTCTACCACCTTAATGCCGGGGCGCTGGCCGAGCTCGACGCAGACCTCGTGGTCACCCAGGACTTGTGCGCGGTATGTGCGGTGGACGTCAGCGTGGTCGAAGACGCTTTGGCCCATCTGGGCTGCCGCGCCGAGGTGCTCACCATCGATCCTCATACCCTCGAGGACGTCTTCGACTCGATCGCCGGGCTTGGGGCCGCCACAGGGCACGCCGAAGAGGCAGCGGCGCTCGTCTCCGACCAGCGCGAACGTCTGGCCACGGTCCAACGCCGAGTTGCCGAAGCGCTCACGGTTCGCTCGCGCCCGAAGGTCATGGTGCTGGAGTGGACCGACCCGCCGTATGCGCCCGGGCACTGGATCCCTGAAATGGTCGAGGTCGCCGGCGGAGTTGCTGTGCTCGGACGCACCGGCGACAAGTCGGTCCGCGTCGAGTGGGAAACCGTCAACGCCGCCGACCCGGACGTCATCATCGTCGCGCCCTGCGGCCTTGACCGCGCCCAATCAGAGGTGATCAAGGACGAACTGGTGGCCAACGGCGTGCTGCCGGTCGGCATACCGGTCTATGCGGTTGACGCCAATGCATCCTGGGCCCGCCCGGGCACCCGACTCGTCGACGGCATCGAAGAACTCGCTGACCTGCTTCATAGTTAAGCCACTCTGTTGCTCATTCCGCAGAGCGAACAGTCATCGGTGGAGAACGGCCACAACCAGGAAACGACCAAGACTTTAGGAAGCGTCACGATTGGGTCGGTAACGCAGAGCGACCGCGCCCGACCGGAACTTTTTTTGTCCCACCAGCTCCAGTTTGATCCGCTCAGCCAAGCCGGCGAAGAGCGTCGGGCCGTGGCCCGCCACAACCGGGTGCACCAGGAACTCGTACTCATCGATCAACCCCATATCCGCCAAGGCAAGGGGCAGAGTGACACCACCTACGAACAGACCATTGCCAGCTGCTCGTTTGAGCTCCTCGACGGCCGCCCGTAGCTCCCCCCGGATGAGTTCCGCGTTCCAATCGACCATATCCAGAGTGCCCGACACGACGTACTTCGTCGCCGCGTCGATGGTCTGAGCGAAAGCGATGTCCGACTGATCCATCCAGCCGGGCCATGATCCCGATGCTGGACGCCGCCACGCTTCTTCCATCATCTGATACGTCACTCGCCCCAGCAGCAGCGCATCAGCCCCTTCGAGTTTGGCTGCCCAATATCGATGCGATTCCTCGTCGGGTTGGACCGCTGTGTGATCGCAGCATCCGTCGAGGGTGATGTTGATCGAGTACCGCAGCGGTCTCACGGGCCTCTCGCTTTCACCCTTAGCGGTCGTCCGCGTCGTCCGCGTCGTCCGCGTCGTCCGTTGAGTGCGAACGGCTGACGCGTGCTGAACGTTGAGAATATCTCGACGTTGAAGTGATACCAGCGACGTGGCGCTCACGCGGCGTAGGTGCCACACGACTTCATGAGATGCTGCAGCGAGTCAATCTCGCTGACGCTTTTGTCCTCGCGGTAGCCGAGAACGCGCGCGAAACGTAACGCCACCCCACCGGCATACCGGCTGGATTGTTGAAGGCCGTCGACCGCGATCTCCACGACCTGCACGGGGTCTACGTGCACGATGTGGCCGTCTGTGCGGACCTCCAGATCACCGAAACGCTGCGTCTGCCATCGCAGCATCTCGTCGGTCATGCCCTTGAACGTCTTGCCGACCATCACCAATTCACCGGTGGACTCGTCTTGCGCAGCAAGGTGGATATTGGACAGCCACCCTTTCCGACGCCCGCTGCCCCACTCGATAGCCGTCACGACCAAGTCAAAGGTATGACGGGGCTTCACCTTGACCCACGCATCGCCGCGGCTCCCAGAGATGTATGGCGCGTCAAGCGACTTCACGATGACGCCCTCATGTCCGGCGGCGACCTGCTCCACGAAGAACTCCGCTGCCGCCTCGGGATCGCCGGTCACCAAGCGTGCGACGGTCAACTCCGGTGCCACGTCGCTCAACTCACTCCACCGTGCGGCGGCCGGGCGGTCCAGCAGGTCGTGACCATCCCGGTGCACCATGTCGAACAGGTGGGTCGTCAAAGGGATCGTGACCCGCAACTCTTCGGTGCGCTGGCTGCTACCCGTTCGCGCGGACGTGACCTGGAAGGGCTGCGGACTCCCGTCGGGACGCAGGGCGATCAGCTCCCCATCGAAGACGCCCGAGGTCACGGGCAGTTCCCGGATCGCCTCCACGGCCTCAGGCACACGGTCGGTGATGTCGTCGAGGCTGCGCGTGAAGATCCGCACGTGGCGATCGCCACCCTCGTTCCACACGTGGGCCTGGATACGAATGCCGTCGAGTTTGCGCTCGACCGCGACGATGTCGCCGTTGCTCATCGCATCGGGCACCAATGTCGCCGAGCCCGCGAGCATCGGCCGCACAGGCCGCCCCGGCTGGACAGTGGTCATCGCCAGCGACGCGAGCGCCTCATCGATGTCGCCAGCTCGCAACAACACTGCGGCGACGGGCGCTATGTCGCCCGCTCTCATCGCCGTGGCCCGCACAATGGTCGCCTCGAGACCGGCGGCCTGAGCGACTGCCTGCAGGATCAACCCCTCACCAGCACCCTGTCGTATGTCGCCGCTGATCACCGCAGCCAGCCACCGTTGCTCGGCGGCTGTGGAGCGCGCAAAGAGATAGTGCAGGGTTTGAAGCCGCGTCTCTGCGGCACCCGGCCCGGAGGCGCTCATGATCTGCGCCATGCTGTCGTCGACGTTGATCACGGTGACCGACGACGTCAGCGAAGGGGCTGGCACTCCCCGCAGGCTGTGGCGGCTCAACCCCAGACGCCGCTGCGGTAGTCCGCCGGAGAGGTAGTGCGTCACCAATTCGATGACGCGCGTCCCGCTGGAGTCATCAGCCGACGCTTCGTGCAGGCAGTCGGAGAGCGTGTTGATCTTGCTCTTGCGAGACGAGGTGGCAGCCACAGTGGCCGACGCAGTGATCACCTTTTCCAACAGCACTCATCAATGTTGCTCGCATCAGGGCCTTTGTGCACGTCGAAATGATTCTGGTCGTGCTCGCGGTTCGGCAGCGGCCCAGTCTCTCGGGGACTCTGATGCGCGCCGGGATCAGAGGCGACAGAATGTGCGAGTGAGCACCCCCGTTGACATCCCCGCCGACCTGCGCCAGCACTTGCACGACGTGTACCGGCATCTCCACGCTCACCCAGAGCTCTCGATGGCTGAGCACCGCACCGCTGCCTTCATTTCCGAGAAGGTGACGGATCTTGGTTTCGTGGTGACGCCGTGCACGGACACTGGACTGGTCGCGGTGATGGCCAACGGCGAAGGCCCGGTGGTGGCCTTCCGCGCCGACATTGACGCACTGCCGTTGCCCGAGGAAACCGGGTTGGGCTACGCGAGCCGCACGCGGGGCATACTCCCTGACGGCACCGACGTGCCGGTCATGCACGCCTGCGGTCACGACACCCACATCACCTGCGCCATCGGTGCCGCCACACTGCTCGCCCGCGACCTCACCGCCTGGTCCGGCACGGTGATCTTCATCTTTCAGCCCGCCGAAGAGACCGCCGCCGGGGCCCAGGCCATGCTCGACGACGATGTATGGGGCAAGGCGCTCCCGGCGGGCCGCACACCTGACGTGGTCTACAGCCAACACGTTTGGCCCGGCCGCTCCGGAACGATCGACATCACGCCAGGGCCGGCCATGGCGATGGCCGACGCATGGAAGGTGACGGTGCACGGCCGCGGCGGTCACGGCTCGCGACCCGAAGCGACGATCGACCCCGTCGTGCTGGCGGCGCACATGATCGTGCGCATCCAATCGATCGTGTCTCGTGAGATTGCCGCCCAAAGCGCGACGGTCGTCACGGTGGCGACGATGTCGGCGGGGCTGAAGGAGAACATCATCCCGGGGACGGCGGAGTTCACGCTGAACGTCCGCAACCTCGACACCGGCATCCGCGACCAGGTCTTGGCGGCGCTTCGCCGGGTGATCATGGCTGAGGCCCAGGCATCGGCTGCTCCCGAGCCGACCATCGAGGAGCTCTACACGTTCCCGTTGTTGGTCAACGACGAGGCGCTGACCGCTGAGGCTGTGGAGGTGCTGGGTGACGTCTTGGGCTCCGACAAGGTCAGCCAGATTCCGCCGTCGATGGGCAGCGAGGACTTCGGTCATCTACCGCAAGCGATTGGCGTGCCGGGGGTCTACTGGTTCTTCGGCGGCCTGCCCGACGACGTGATCGACGGCGACGATCCCGTGCCCTCGATCCACTCCTCACTCTTCGCGCCCGTCATCGAGCCCACGTTGAGCACCGGGGTGCAAGCGGCATACGCCATGTTGGTGCACCGACTGCAGCCCGGCGACTGACTCCCCGCAGTGCATAGGGGGCGTGCGTCGCCTTCGCCCCAAATGCTCGGCTTGCAAAGCGAGCTTTTGGAGCGAGGGCGATGCATTCAGGTCCAGGCGATCAGGGCCAGCGCGCTGCTCGCCACCGCGACCCACAGCAGACCGCCCAGAATCATCGGACCCCAGCCTGCCTCCTTGATCGCGGACAGCGGAGTCTGGGCACCGATCGCCGCCATGGCCACGCAGGTGCCCGCCAACGCCGCCAACCGCATCGGCTCCAGGGCCACATCAGGGATGCCGCCCGCCGAGCGCAGAGCCGCCGCCAGCACAAACAGGATCAGGAACGGCGGCACCAAGCGCCTCAGCTTCAGCCGCGTGGGTGGCGCTTCGGTGACCACAGCCTCGTCGCCACCATCGGAACGCTCGGACTTCTGCGCGGCGTACCCGTGCCAGATGGCGATTGGGATGATGGATAGCGTGCGCGTCAGTTTGACCACCACGGCACCCGTCGCCGCCACCGCACCGTATGCCGACCCGGCCGCAACCACCGACGAGGTGTCGTTGATCGCGGTGCCGGCCCAGATGGCGAAGGTGTCTTGCGAGAGCCCCATCGCGTGCCCCAACACCGGAAAGAGCACCGCCGCGGCCGCGTTGTAGGCGAAGATCACCGCCATCGACACCGTCATCGCCGAGGTCCCCGCGCCGATCACGGCACCGATGGTCGCTATCGCCGACGCGCCGCAGACGCTCGTGCCCACCGTCACCAACGTGGCGACCTGCCCCTCGACGCCCAGCATTCGGCCCAGCAGCGGGCCCAGCACCAGCGCAATCAGCAAGGTCCCCAAGAGGACCGGCAGCGTGGCCACCCCGACCTCTGCGATCTCACCGAACGTCAACCGCGCCCCAAAGAGCACGACGGAGGCCTGCAACACGTAGGTCGAGCACCACTTCAGCCCCACTTTTGCGTGCGCCCCCGGAGTCCACCACTGCCGCGAAGTGACTCCGAGCAGCAGCGCCCAGATCGGTGCCGCGACCAAAGGGGTGGCCAGCGCCAGACCCAACGCGATCGCCGCAAGCACGCAACTGATGAGGACCGACCGCACTCGATCAGTCTAAGAACACGTCGATGCGCGACGTCGATGCAGGAACGTCAGCGCAGGAACGTCAGTGACGCGTGCGAGGCTATCCGGTATGACGACCGACTGGGCCACGACTCCACGACCGGTGTTCATCTTCGACGGCGACTGCGGTTTCTGCACCACCAGCGCCGGGGTGCTGCGCCGGTGGTTCGACCCTGCCGTCACCTACGCCATCGCGCCGTATCAGCGACTCGACCTGGCGGCATACGGGCTGACCGAGGCCGACTGTGATCGGGCTGCGCAATTTGTGACCGGCGACGGATCGGTGTTTGCCGGGCACCGCGCGATTGCCCACGCTCTGCGCCACTCGCTGCCTCCGTGGCGACCCATCGGGATGGCGTTGGATGCTCGCGCGCTGCGGCCGGTGGCGGCCAAAGCGTACGAGTGGGTGGCCGCTCACCGGGGCCAACTGCCTGGCGGCTCACCCGCCTGCGCCATGCCCTCACCAGGAGTCCGCGGCTGAGCGCGGCTCAGCACGCAACCAACACTGCCGCGCATACTGATCTGATGGTTCCCCACGCACACCACCACGAAACGCCCACCGATCGCTCGGCCACCTCGATGGGGCGAGCCTGCGCGATCACCGTGTCGGACCGCAGCTCCGACGGACGACGCGAGGACACCTCCGGTCAGCTGCTCGTGCAGTTGCTGACCGACGCCGATTTTGAGGTCACCGGGCCAGTCATCGTGCCCGACGGGGTCGACACGGTCGCCGCCGCAGTGCGTGAAGCCGCCGACGCTGGCGCACTGCTCGTGGTCACGACCGGCGGCACCGGGATCGGCCCCCGCGACTTGACCCCCGAGGCCAGCAAAACACTCATCACCCGAGACATGCCGGGTCTAGCCGAGCTGCTGCGTCGCGAGGGCTGCAAAAAGACCCCGTACGCCGCAGTGTCGCGGGGAATGATCGGCGTTATCGACCACGCCGACCGCCCGGGCGGAACCCTGTTGGTGAACCTTCCGGGGCGCCCAGCGGGGGTCCAGGAGGGCCTGGACGTGCTGATCCCCCTGCTTGGCCACGTGTTGTCCCAGCTTCGCGGCAGCGACCACTAGGTCACCCGCCCGCCCTAACCGCACCGGAGGCGGCCCAGGTCACCCTGGCAGTCACTCCCAGATGCGGCCTACTGCAGATCGACGGTTTCGTTGT
>JBBSVB010000094.1:0-8749 GCA_038233875.1 Actinomycetales bacterium
ATCCGTCCGGTATCGCTCCGGCCGAGATGACGTCCATCAGGCCGGAGGCAGGCAGCGCCGCGATGTCGTCTGGCACCTCCTGCCAGATCTGGACGGACCCCATCCCCAGCGGTCCGTCGCGCAGGATGGTCTTGGGCACCAGACCCCACCCGCCGAGCTCACTAATGACGTATGCCGCAACTTCGCGATACGCCAAGGTGTGGTTTGGGAAGTCTGGCAAAGGTCTCTCGCCCTGGATGGGCTTATAGACCGCTCGGTGCTGCGTCGGCTCGTCGTCCACGATGAACTGGACTCGCAAGGTGACGTTGGAGGCTTCGGTCAAAGCGCCCTCGATGTGCATCGGCGCAGACTCTATGTCGACGTCCGGACCCGCAGTGATGGCGCCAGAGTCGTCAGGAAAGAAGGCGTCGGGCTGACTCACCGCCGATAACCGTTGGCCCTCGGGCAGATGTGGCCAGTGGGGTCCAGGGGTCCGCCGCAGAACGGACAGTTCGGGCGACCACCGGTCATCGAGTCTTCGCACCGGGCCGCAAATCCTCGGGCCATGCCCACCGGCAGCGAGACACGGATGCCTTGGAACCCGATGGGGTCTGCACTATCAGGCTCGGCTGGCTCGTCCTCGTCTTCATCAACGGGCTCGCGGTCGCTGGCTTCGATATTGACCCGACGGGTGTCCTCGTCCCAGGCCAGCGACAACTGGCGTGCGCGAAAGTCCTCTTCGATCGGGTTTTGCAACGGGGCGCGATCAGGCAACTCGGCTTCGTCGGGGTGATCGGCGACGGCACCGGCCATCTCGTTGAGGAGCTCGACCAGGCTCTCGCCGAGCAAGCGGACCTGCTCCTTTTCCAGCGACACCGTCATCACCTGGGACCCCTTGACTGCTTGGACGAAGAACGTCCGCTGTCCGGCAGGTCCGACCGAATCAGCGACGAAGCGATCCGGAGGGTCAAAATCGATCACAGGCATTTCCTTACCCTAACGTCCGGGCTCACCTAGGCGTGTCCCGCTCCCCCACCGACCTGGCTCTCTTCGGCACCCGCCTCGGAAGCGGCCTTAGCTTGACCCGTCAGGTTGATCGGTTCTGAGCCGCTGTCGTTGGTGCGCAGCAGGAAGGGCTGGGCGCTGGTGTAACGAATGATGCTTAGCGAGGCGGGGTCGGCGACTATCCGCTGGAAGTTGTCCAGCGCCGTGCCGGCTGCGTCGGCCAGGATCGATTTGATGACGTCACCGTGGCTCACGGCGAGCCATATCGCCCCTGGCCCATGCCCGTCTTCGATGGCAGCGTCAAAGGCGCGGACGGCCGCGACCGCGCGCTCTTGCATGTGCGTCATCGACTCGGACTCGAAGGTGTCGCTGTCGGGGAAGTGCACGGTGCTCGGAGACTTCTGGACGTCCTTCCAGAGTGGCTCCTTGGCTAGTTCCTTGAGCGGTCTCCCGGTCCATGCGCCGTAGCGGCACTCACCAATGTTGTCTTCGGTGGTGATCTCCGGCGGAGTTTGCAGGCGGGAGAGAGCGATCTGCGCGGTCTCTTGGCAACGTTGCAGTGGGCTGACCAACGCCCCCACAATGGGCACTCCGACCAACCTGGTCGACACCCGCTGCGCCTGCTCACGGCCCTTGTCGTCTAGACCGAGACCGGGCGTCCAACCGGCGAGGATACCCTCGGCGTTCGCTTGGGTGCGCCCGTGACGGAGCAGCAACATGATGGCCATCGTGTACGTCCCTTGGTGATGAAGTGAGGCGAAATAAATCAGTGAGGCTCATTAATCGGTGGGGCTAGTGAACCCGGGAGGCTGCCTCGACGGCAGCCTCCAACGACTCCATTCTCACTGCTAGGTCATCGCCCCACGGCGCCAGGGTCAGCGTGGTCACCCCGGCATCGGCATACCGCTGCATGCGAACGTGCAGTCGCGTCGCTGGGCCTAGCAGTGAGGTGTCGTCGACGAACTGGGTCGGCACGGCCGCTGCCGCCTCACGCCATTGCTTATCGAGGTAGAGGTCCTGGACCTTCTTCGCGGCCTCGGGATATCCCATGCGGCCGGCGAGCGCGTTGTAGAAGTTGTGCTCACGGGAGCCCATCCCGCCGACATACAACGCGGCGTAGGGGGCGATGGTCACCGCGCACCGCTCGACATCGTCACCGACCGCCACGGGGACGGTGGTATCCATCTCAAACGGCACCGCGTCACCATCGCTAGGTATGCGGCGAGCTCGGCCGCGCTCGATGGCCTCACGTTGCTCGTGCAGATAGTCCGGCGAGGAGAACACTCCCAGCCATCCGTCGCCGATCTCGCCGGCGAGCTCAAGGTTCTTAGGGCCCACTGCAGCCAAGTAGATCGGCACGTCGCGTCGCGGGCCCGAAATGTTCAGCCTCAGGCTCTTCCCGGCCCCGTCAGGAAGCGGCAACGTGAAGTGCTTGCCCTCGTGGGCGACCGGGCGGCGGCCCAGCCCCATCCGTACGATCTCGACGTACTCACGGGTCCGGCCTAGTGGCGATGCGAACGGGACGCCGTGCCACCCCTCAGAGACTTGAGGGCCGCTGACTCCCAGGCCGAGTCGGAATCGGCCGCCGGAGAGGCTATCCAAACTGGCGGCTGTCATGGTGGTCATGGCCGGGGTGCGACCGGGGATTTGGAAGACGCCCGCTCCAAGGTGGATGCGTGTGGTGCGCGAGCCGATCCAGGCGAGCACGGTGGCTGCGTCGGGACCGTAGGCCTCCGAGACCCAGACGACGTCAATCCCGAGCGCCTCTGCGCGCTGGACCAACGCCAGGTTGTCATCGTCGCGGTTGCCGCCCTGCCCCCAGAATCCGCAGCTCAGACCGAGTTTCACGACTTCGCTCGGCGCGACGACCCATCATCTGAGTCGTCGTCATCCTCGTCGTCGTCCGAAGTGTCGTCGTCTCCGTTGTCGCTATCGAGGTTCTCTACGTCGACGCCGTCGTGGTCTTCAGCGTCCAGATCGTCTTCGTCATAATCATCGTCATTACGGTCGTCATCATCGTCATCGTCATCGTCCTCGCGGTAGACGTCGAGCGGGGTGACCTCGCCGTAGACCTCCAACAGCGCATCGTCGTAGTCGACGAAGGCATTGGCAATCCGCTGATAGGCGGCGATGAGGTTTGGGTCGTCCTTGTCCGGGCTGTCGGCTGCCATTTCGAGGTGACGTTCTAGGGCGGCCACCAAGTCTCGTAACGCCGCGCGCGGGTTGGAAGTCATAGCACTGACCGTATCTCGGATCGGGCTGCAGCGGCACCGAAATAGTTTGGGCTGTGGTCTGCGCTGGACATGCGCCAACTGATGTCCGACGATCGTCCTTCCATGGTTGAGTACGAATACCGCACGGTGACCTTCACCCGCGACGACAGCCGCTCCTACGTTCGTGCCGTATTGACCGACCAGGCTGAGCACGGCCACTGGGAGTTGCACCGCGTTCGGGTCTATCTCGGCGGCAAGCGGCTCGCCTCGATGCGCCGCAAGATCATCCGGGTTCAGCGCACCGCCTGACCCACCTTCGCCGGCGGTCTGGACCCGGTGCCGAATGTCCCGACGACAGGCCCGTCGAAATCGGCCACAGCGTTCACGTGCACCCGGTAGCCGCTCACGGCGGGCGTGTCGTCGGCATACTCGATCAGGTGGCGTTGGAGCAGTCCGCGAGCGACACGGCCCGAGGTATGCCGAATGTCGGGTTGGAAGGGGGCCCGCTTAGAAGGCGGGTCCGCCTTCAGCAGTCGGCGATCAGCCGCTGAAGCACTCGTGTCCCAAATTCGAGTGCGTCAATCGGCACCCGTTCGTCGATCCCGTGGAACATTGCCACGAAATCGAGGTCTTCGGGAAGTCGCAGCGGGGCAAACCCGTAGCCGGTGATGCCGAGCCGTGAGAGGTGCTTGTTGTCGGTGCCACCGGACAGGCAATAGGGCAGCACATGCGCACCGGGGTCTTCCTTGAGCAGGGCGTGCTTCATGGCATCCACGAGGTCTGCTTCGAACGGAGCCTCGAGCGCCACGTCTTTGTGTACGATCTCGATGTCCACGAACTCTCCGGCGAGCCGCGTGATGGTCTCCATCAGGTCGTCGCCGTGACCGGGCAGGAAGCGGCAGTCCAGCGAGGCCGTGGCGGTCTGCGGGATCACGTTGTGCTTATAGCCCGAGTCCAACATCGTGAAGTTGGACGTGTCGGCCAACGTGGCCTCCACGAACGGACGGGCCCCGCGCAGCATCGCCAAGAACTCTTCGGGATCGTCGCGGTCGAGAGACTTGCCGGTGATCCCGGCGACGTCGTCGAAGAGTTGACCGACGGACGCGATATAGGTGCGCGGCCAGTGGTGCGCGTTGATCCGGGCGATCGCCTCGGCCAACCGGACGACCGCGTTCTCGCTATTGGGGACTGATCCGTGGCCAGCGCGACCGTGCGCGCGCAGCCGGAGCCAGGCGATGCCCTTCTCAGCAGTTTGCAGCAGGTATGCCCGGGTCGCGGCGCCCGTAGCAGCGTCCGGCAACGTGACGGAAAAGCCGCCGACTTCGCTGATCGCTTCGGTGCATCCCTCGAACCAGTCGGGATGGTTCGCCACGACGTGGCCTGCCCCTTTGACTCCCCCGGCCTCTTCGTCGGCGAAGAAGGCCCAGACGATGTCGCGCGGCGGCTTCTCACCGCTGCGCGCCAGCGAGCGGAGGTTGGCCAGCAGCATCGCGTCCATGTCCTTCATGTCCACGGCACCTCGCCCCCAGATGCACCCGTCTCGCTCTTCGGCCCCGAACGGATCGACCTGCCAGTCGCTGGCCTGGGCGGGCACGACGTCCAGGTGACCGTGCATGACCAGCCCGGGGCGCGAAGAGTCCTTGCCTTCGGTGCGCACGACGACGCTGGCCCGTCCCTTATCGGACTCCGTCAGCTGGGGGTCCAGACCGACCTCGGTCAGCAAACCCATGACGTACTCGGCAGCTGCGCGCTCCCCCGGCCCGTCGGCCTCGCCGTAGTTGCTGGTGTCGATCTGGATCAGCTCACGACAGATCTTCACGACCTCGTCGGTGGGCGCAGGGACTTGGGTGCTCTCGGAATCAGCCACGTATGCAGGCTATCGGGGCGGCTACGCGAGCGCTTCCTCGGTGAAGACTCGGTAGCCCAAGCCGGCGGCGTAGCCGTGAATTTCGCGAGTGTCCAGGGCGCTGACGTAGTCGAGAATGTCCCGGCTCACCGTCTGGCCGGGAACGAGGATCGGGAAGCCTGGCGGGTAGGGGATGACGAACGTCGCCGAGACGACGTCGCGGCCCTGATCGATTCTCGCGATGGCGGCGTCCGTGCTGACGTACTCGCACTTGTGCTCGTCGTAGGCGAGGAAGAACGCCTCCCGCAAGTTGCCCTCGGGTGTGTCTCCGCCCGGGTCGCCACGAAAGCGCGTGTGGAAACTCGAGAAGTCGGGCAGCGATGGACGGCCCTGGGCCGCTTCGACCTTGCGTTGGTGAGCCCGCAGATCCATCGGACCCATCCGGTCGACCTCGTCATCGATCTCCTGCGCAAGTTTGAGCAGCACCTCGACCAGGTAGGCGACCGAGCTGTTGGTCGTGCCGATATTGGTCATGAACAGGACCGTGTTGCGGGACGTCTTGTTGACCTGAATGCCGTGCCTGCGCATGAGGTATTCGTGCTTGAAGGTATCGCCGTCGACGCCGGTCTGAGCAATGCAGATCGTCACGCGGCTCGGGTCTAAGACGAACTCGTCGTTCTCCCAGCTCTGCGGAGACAAGGTCGTTGAGTCCGCTACCTCGCCTCCGTCCTCACCGAGACCTCGATACTCCGCGGGGATGAGGTCGGCCCCGGTCAGCACCCGGAAGCGCTTGCGCAGTAGCGGATGGCTGGAGATCACCCGGCGCAACATTTTGGCCGACTCGATCTGTTGTTGGACGAGTTTGAAGCCCTCGAGCTCGACCTGCCGACGGCCCACATCGAGCGAGGCGAGGATCTGGTAGTTCGGCGAGGTAGAGGTGTGCGTCATGTAGGCCTCGCGGAACGCCTCTTCGTTGCGATAGCCGAATTGGTCGTCGAAGACGTGGATCATTGAGCCCTGCCGCAACGCGGTGAGGGTTTTGTGCGTCGACTGAGTGGCATACACGCGCAGACGGACCTTGTCCGGGTCCGGGATCAGCCGGGTGCGCAGCCAGGTCTCGTCGTCGGCACCCGCCAACTCCGTCTGCTGGGCTTCAAAGAGATCTCGGTATGCCGGGTCTCGGTAGCGCCGTCGCAGTCGCTTAGCCGTGTCCATGGCGGTGCGACGTCGGTAGGTCGGGTGGAAGGCCGCGAAGGCAAACCACGCCTCGTCCCAGAGGAAGACGAGGTCGGGCTTGATCGCCAGGCACTCCTCCATGATGCGCTCGACGTCGGAGACGATGCCGTCGAACGTGCAGTTGGTCAGCGCCAACATCTTCACCTCGTCGAGGCGCCCCGCGCGGCGATAGGCCAACAACTGTTCCTTGATAGACGCTAGCGGCACCGCGCCATACATCGAAAACTCGTCGAGGGGGTATGCGTCAAGGTAGTTCGTCAATGCCCCGGCGAGCAAGAGTGCGTAGTGGTGGGATTTGTGGCAGTCCCGGTCCACCAAGACGATGTCGCCGGGAGTGACGATGGATTGGGTGACGATCTTGTTGGCCGTCGAGGTGCCGTTGGTCACGAAGTAGGTGCGGTGCGACCCGAAGGCTCGCGCGGCCAGTTCCTGTGCCTTCTTGATGGGACCGACGGGGTCGAGCAGAGAGTCCAACCCGCCGGAGGTCGATGAGGTTTCGGCCATGAAGATATTCATCCCGTAGAACTCGACCATGTCGGTCACCCACGGCGAGCCCACGATGGACTTCCCGCGCGAGATCGGCAGCGCGTGGAAGACGCCGGTCGGTTCGCGGCTGTATTTGCGCAAGGCGCTGAAGAAGGGTGTCTGATAGCGCTCGCCGACGCCGCGCAGGATGGACACGTGCAACTCCACCGGGTCCTGCCGTAGGAACACCCGACGAAAGCCATGGAAGGCGTCGCTGGCGATGGCCTCTAGCGCGACGTGCCCCACCAGGTAGAGGTCGAGCTCGGGACGAAGTGCGTGTATGCCGTCGGTGAGCATCTCGATCCGCTCGGCCGCCGTCATACCGTCCACGCTCTGATCGAGAGTGGGCAAGAGGTCAACGATCGACGACAAATCGACCTGGCCTCGCAAGCGGGAACGCACCTCGAACGAGGGCCGGATCAACACGGCCTGCACGTTGGCGTTGACGGCCACCGCGGTGAGCGCGTCCTCCAAGCTAGGGACGAAGACCAATTCGTAGTCGAAGGTGTCGTCCCGACGACGCTGACGACCTAATTGGGCGGCTAGCGCTTCATCGGGTGAGAGGCTATCGGCGACGACCAGCACCTCGAAGCTCGGCCGTGTCTGCTCGGTGGATGAGGCGTCTTGCACTACGCCTTGGGCGATGGACTGCGTCGCTTCGGCCAGTTTGGTGAAGTCGTGAGACCGGACCAACGCTCGCAACTCCTGGACTCGCGCTGAGCCGGGGTTGGCCCAGTAGGTCTCCAACGGGGCGACCTGATCCAGCAGGTCGAAGAATTGCGCCTTGTCTTCCCGGCCGACCTGCGAGGAGCGGGCCAGCTCAGCCAGCCTCCGAGATGCGTCAGCGACCGATCCCCAGGCGTCCAGCCGCACTCTGCGGATGCTGTGGTGGTGCACCGGCGCCGCGGCAGGGCGCGTTGTCTCTTCAGTCGACGTCGTTGTGGCCATGAGCTCTCCATCACCAGAATGTCGGGAGGGACTTTCAACCCTGCGGCGGCTTTGCAAGCCACGCCTACCCTTGCAGGTGAAGCCGTTCTGACCAAGACCCTGAAGTGTGATTCTCAGGCGAGTGTGGCCAGCGGGTTACGAAGGGCCTGCCCTGGCAAGTCGGGCTGCTAGGTTCACCGGAATGGTTGAGTGGGTGGAGCAGAACTGGCTTGACGCGGTTTGAGGCGATCTCGATTGCCATCACGCAAGCGCACCGAGACGTGTGGGGCCGCGCGAGGACGATTCGCCTGGCCTCGGGTCAGCCCCCAAACCTCTTTGACCTCTGAACGGCAACAAAGCCGCGTGTCCGGAGGGGGACTTGCCCACATGGGACACACACCCTCCACCTTCATCTCGGCACGTAACCGCAGGTCAGGCGACTGCACTTGTGGTCTTTTATGCCCCAGGCCAGCTTCGGGATGGGTGACCGTGGTGTGGATACCCGCCCCAGATGCCCCCAGAGCGTCAGCTCCACCCTGACGCCGTCCCCTGGTCACCCCTTTGACGTCCCATACCCGGACCCGGGCCGAGCACTCCCCGATGCGAACGCACCGACCTCCGCAGGCATAGTTAGCACCTGGCGCGGCCGCTCTTGCATGCAAGCTGGCCGGCAAGCATGCCGGTTGGTCGGCCCTCGCCGCTTCCTGCAGGCACCTGCCCGCTGAAGTCTGAACAGCCGCTTTCACCGCGGAGGGTCGTGACATCACGACTCTGACGATGAGCGTTGGTGGTCACCCGCCCAACTATGGGCACTCCCAAAAAGTGCTGCATACCGCCCAGATAGACGCACCCCCTACTAAGGCATACAGCGCTGCCGACGTCGGGGCGCCAACATGACCAGGCGGCGGTTGGCCACCTCCGGACCAGCTCGCGCCACGTCGAGTTAGGAGTGTTCAGAAGCCCCGTATGACCGCCCGGTCCCGGGATGCTCTGCGGACGGGCCATCCGGGAAGGCCCC
>JBBSVB010000095.1:0-8700 GCA_038233875.1 Actinomycetales bacterium
AGCCCGGTGATGCCCTGCCCGTCTAGTGCGAATGTCACGTTGCTGAGGGCTATGGAGCGGCCAAAGTGGTGGGTGACCTCGGCGACGGTTGCTATAGGAATTTGAGTTTCTAGCGCTGAGGTGTCGTGCTCAGCCATCAGTCGTTGCCTCTGCGATCGCGTCGATCACTGCGTCGCGTGAAAGACCAATGGCTCGGGCCTCGGTCAGGAGAGGCTGCACGAACGCCTCGCCGAAGCGAGCTCGCCGCTCTTGCAGCAATGCCTCGCGAGCACCAGTGGCGACGAACATGCCGATGCCGCGTTTCTTGAACAAGACCCCGCTGTCGACCAGGTGGTTAAGGGCCCGAAGCGCGGTCGCAGGGTTGACCTCGTGATACGACGAAATCTCGTTGGTCGAGGGTGCCTGTGATCCCTCGGTCAAGGTGCCATCGAGCACATCGCGCTCTAGCCCTTTGGCGATCCCGACAAAGAGTGGAACGACTAAGTCGGATTTTAGCGCCGACATAGTGAGTTCCTTAGTTAGGTGGGTAACCATGTCAGCAACATAACGCCATGTTGCCGAGCGCGCAAGAGTGAAGGAGATGCCGGGTGGGGGAAGGTGGCACACTATGCTTCGCTGCGACCGGGCAAACCCGCGTCTCGCTTCAGGGCCTGTAGCTCAGTTGGTAGAGCACCGCGTTTACACCGCGGTTGTCGTCGGTTCGAGCCCGGCCGGGCCCACGTGCAAGACCCACCCTCAGGCGTCCCGCTTCAGCAGGTTGTCGCCGCCCTAGAGCGGCTGTATCCACTGAAGACGGCGCAGTCGTGGGACCAGGTGGGGCTGGTTACAGGCGATGTCGAGCAACCTATTCACCGCGTGCTGGTCGCGGTCGACCCCACGTCCGAGGTCCTCGACGAAGCCCAGAGCACTGGCACCGACCTGATCATCACGCACCACCCATTGTTGTTGCGGGGGATTCACTCCGTCGCGCCGTCCACGGCCAAGGGCAGTGCGATTCACACGCTGCTGCTGGGCGACATTGCGTTGTATTGCGCACACACGAACGCTGACGTGGCACCGTTCGGGGTGGGCGCGGCGCTTGCGGCTGCCGCCGGACTGGGTGCGACCGAGCCGTTGACCATCGCGGAAGGCCACGAGTTGGGCCGCGTGGGAGACCTTCCAGAGCCCGTCTCGTTGCGTGATTTCGCTGAGCGGCTAGGCCAAGCGCTACCACCCACTTCACCGGGTATGCGGATCGCCGGACCCCCGGACGCGACCGTGCAGCGAGTAGCGGTGCTGGGCGGTGCCGGCGACAGTGAGTTTGCTGCCGTGGTGGCCAGCGGTGCCGACGTCTACGTCACGGCCGACCTGCGGCATCACCCGGCCAGCGAGGCCCGGGAGCAGGCTGCACTTACCGGTGGGACGCCATACCTGATTGATGCCGGGCACTATGCCAGCGAGGCCGTCTGGCTCCCGATGCTCGCCGAGCAGTTGCGGCTGGGTCTGGGGGAGGCGGCGGATAGGTTGGACATCGACATCTCGACCGTGTGCACCGACCCCTGGGATTTTGTGGTCAGCACCGGCCCCGAGTCAACCGCAACCTCCCCGAGCCCTCGGGGATAGGAGAGAACGAGAGTGATCCAGTGAAGGCTGACCCGTTCAAACAGCGCTACCTGTTGGAGTTGCAGGCGTTGGACACCACGCTGGCGCAACTGGACCATCGTCAGGCCACGTTGCCTGAGCACGCACGGCTCGTGGAATTGGGCGGCCAGTTGGACGAGGCCCAGTCGGCGCTCGTTCGAGCCTCGACCGCTATGGACGACGTGCAGCGCGAGCTCCGCAAGGCCGATGCTGACGTGCAGGTCGTGCGCGACCGCGTGGCGCGAGACCAGGGGCGACTCGATGTCGGGGTGGGCACGGCCAAGGACCTTCAGGCCGTCCAACACGAGTTGGAATCTCTGGGGCGTCGCCAAGCAACCTTGGAAGACGAAGAGCTCGAGGTCATGGAGCGCGCCGAGAGCGCGGAGAACGCCACGACCGCAGCGCAGCAACAGGTCGACGACGCAACCGTGCAAATCGAGACCGTCACGGCTCAGCGTGACGACAAGGTCGCCGACATCGGGCACGACCGCGACAAGGTGACCGCGAATCGCGACGGACTTGTCGACCAGGTAGGCGCCGAACTGATTGCCCTCTACGACAAGATCCGTGCCCGCAGCGGCATTGGAGCCGCGCCGTTGAAGGCTCGAAGGTGCGGCGGCTGCAACATGGAACTGCACAACACCGACCTCAGCCGCATTCGCGAGGCGGCATCGAACGAGGTGCTGCGCTGCGAGGAGTGCGGCCGGATCTTGGTGGTCACCGAAGAATCGGGCCTCTGAGTATGCCGCGCAGCCTCCTCATCGAGGCCGACGGTGGATCGCGTGGCAACCCGGGGGTAGCCGGATACGGAGCGGTCGTCATCGAAGGTCACACGGGCAGGGTTTTGGCGCAACGAGCCGCGCCTCTGGGCAAGGAGTCCAACAACGTCGCTGAATACTCCGGCCTGATCGCGGGCCTGCAGGCCGTCCTCGACTTGGACTTGGCGGCTGACGCCTCGATCAACGCTCGAATGGACTCCAAGTTGGTGGTGGAGCAGATGGCGGGCCGCTGGAAGATCAAGCACGTGGACATGCGGCGTCTCGCGATCGAGGCTCGCGACTTGGTGCGCCAGATCGAATGGGCCGGCGGCATTGTGGACTACACATGGATCCCTCGGGAGCTCAATGGGGTGGCCGATGCCCTGTCGAACAAGGGCATGGACGGCGAGCACGTCCGGATTGACAGTGTTGACGATGCTCCCGCCGTCGAGCCGGCCACACCCCCCAGCGAGGGCGCGAAGGGGAATGCAGCGGACACTAACCCCGCGAAGCCTGCGCCGGCGGCCGCCAAAGCAACAACGCCAACGCTCGGTCGAGCGCCCGCGTTCGGTGACGCGCGCACCCCTGATCCGGTGGCTGCTAGCGCCTTCGCCGGTCACCCCCCGACCCTGACCGATCCTGTGCGGATCGTGTTGGTGCGTCACGGGGTCACCGACTTCACCCTGGCGAGCAAGCTGGATGGACGCGGCGGTGCCGACCCGGGTTTGCACGATCTGGGGTTAGCTCAAGCCGCTGCTGCCGCCCAGGCGGTCAAAGAGTTCGTGGCCGGTCACGGCGACGGGCCGGTCAGCGTCGTCACGTCCTCGCTGAGCCGGGCAATGCAAACCGGAGGCGCGATTGCCGAGACTCTGGGCGTCACCCCGAGCGTGGACGACGACTGGGACGAGCAAAACTTCGGCGACTGGGACGGACGCGTGCTGCGCGATCTGGCGAAGACGGCATACGACGATCTGTTGTTGCTGCGGGCCGACGCGGACTATGCGCGACCCGGTGGAGAAACCCACAATCAACTCGCCGCACGCGTCGGCGACGCCTGGGGCAGAGCCATTAAGATGGGAGGCACCGTCGTGATCGCCAGCCACCGGAAGCCGCTGATGTGCGTGCTGTCGCGCATTTTAGGCATCGACCACGAGCGCGTCTGGTCGATTGCCACTGCGCCGTGCTCGCTGACCTCGATCGAGGTCTGGCCCGACGGCGGCGTCTCGGTGGCGTTCATCAACGACACCCATCACCTGTCGCATCTGTCGTGAGCCAAGGAAACGAGCAGTTCAGCCCGATTGTCGAGGTCGACGTCAATATTGACGAAGCACTGGCCGCGAACCGCGACAGTTGGGATGACCGGGCCATAGTCCACGCCGACAGCCGGACCTACAACCTCGATGCCCTGGCTCAGGACCCCACTGGCATCTCGTCTGTCATCGCCGCTGATCTTCCGGTCCTAAAAGCCCATCTGCCAAATGGATCGCTGGACGGGCTGGATGTCGTGCACCTGCAGTGTCACATCGGCACGGACACGCTGTCCCTGTCGCGGTCCGGTGGCCGGCTCACCGGGGTCGACTTCTCCCGCGCCAGTCTTGGCATCGCCGGCGATTTGGCGACCTCAGCCGGGCACGACATCCGGTATGTCGAGAGTGACGTGATGGCGGCCGCGGCGGCAGTCGGCGAAGACTTCGACGTGGTCTACACCTCGATCGGCAGCATCTGCTGGCTGCCCGACCTCGACCGATGGGCCGCTACCATTACGCAGCTTCTCCGCCCGGGTGGGATCTTCTACTTCCGCGACTGCCACCCGACGCTGGCGAGCCTGGACGATATGGGCGAGACCCCATTCACCGTCCGCACCCGATACTTCGGCGATGGCCGCACCCAGAGTTGCGAGAACTACGGGACCTACACCGACGGCGATCAGTCGCTGATTCGGCATACGCGCAACTACGAGTGGCCCCACCCCATCTCGCAGACGGTGCAAGCCCTCCTCGATGCCGGTTTGCGCCTGCGCTTCATGGCCGAGGGCCGGACGCTCCCGTGGCAGGCGTTGCCGCAGATGGTGGCGGACGGCAAAGACTTTGTGCTCCCCCCTCCCTGGGGTGCCCGTATCCCGTTGACCTACACCCTGATCGCCAGCAAGGACTGATTGCATGCGCTACGCAGAATCCATCATTGACATTGTCGGGAACACCCCGTTGGTGAAGCTGAACCACGTCACCGAAGGCATCACCGCAACGGTGCTGGCCAAGGTCGAGTACCTCAACCCGGGTGGCTCGATTAAAGACCGGATCGCCACCAAGATGATCGACGCTGCTGAGGAGCAGGGACTGCTTAAGCCCGGAGGCACCATCGTGGAGCCCACCAGCGGCAACACGGGCGTGGGCTTGGCGATGGTGGCGCAGCAGCGCGGGTACAAGTGCGTTTTCGTTTGCCCCGATAAGGTGAGTCTGGACAAGCGCAACGTGCTGCGTGCCTACGGTGCCGAGGTTGTGGTCACGCCGACCTCGGTGCCGCCGGACCATCCCGACTCGTACTACAGCGTCAGCGACCGATTGGCCGCGGAGACTCCCGGTGGGTACAAGCCCAACCAGTACGAAAACCAGAATGGCCCGCTGAGTCACTACGAGACCACGGGGCCAGAGATCTGGGCCGACACCGAGGGCAAGATCACCCACCTGGTCGCTGGCGTGGGGACGGGCGGGACCATCTCGGGCACCGGGCGGTACCTCAAAGAAATCAGCGACACCGGGGTCACCGGCCCTTCGGTGCGCGTGATCGGGGCTGACCCCGAGGGCTCGGTGTATTCCGGCGGCACGGGGCGCCCGTACCTGGTCGAGGGCGTCGGCGAAGACATCTGGCCGGGTGCCTACGACCCCTCGGTCCCGGACGAAATCATCGCCGTCTCTGACGCCGATGCGTTTGCGATGACGCGCAGACTGGCCCGCGAGGAAGGTCTCCTGGTGGGCGGCTCATGTGGAATGGCCGTAGTGGCCGCCCTGCAGACCGCGCGGGAGCTAGGCCCTGACGACGTGGTCGTGGTGATCCTTCCCGACAGTGGACGTGGCTATCTAGCCAAAATCTTCAACGACGGATGGATGCGCAGTTACGGGTTCCTCGCCGACGAGAACGAAGCCAGCGTGCGCGATGTGGTCAGCCGCAAGAATGGTCACGTGCCGGCCTTGGTGCACGCTCACCCGACCGATACGGTGCGCGACGCCATCTCGCTGATGTCGGAGTTCGGTATTTCCCAACTCGTGGTGCTCGGTGCTGAGCCGCCCGTGGTGATGGGCGAAGTGGTCGGGGCCGTCAACGAGAAAGAGGTCCTCGACGCGGTCTTTCGTGGGGACGTCGTGATGAGCGACCCCATCTCTAAAGTGACCGGCGAGCGGATGCCACTGATCGGTGCGGGCGACTCCGTGCACGCTGCTCGGGAAGCATTTGCCGACTGCGATGCGTTGTTGGTGACGCAGGACGGCAAGCCCCTTGCTGTCCTGACCCGTCCTGACCTGCTGACCTTCCTATCGGAGTGACTCCCTGATGACCGGATTCGCCACGCGCGCCATCCACGCCGGACAAGCCTTTGACCCCACGACCGGCGCAGTGATTCCGCCGGTCTATCAGACGTCCACCTTTGTGCAGACGCACGTCGGCGGGCTCCGCAACGGTTACGAGTACACCCGCGGCACTAACCCGACTCGCGATGCGCTGCAAGAGTTGATCGCAGACCTCGAGGGCGGCACCCACGGGTTGTCGTTTGCTTCTGGTTTGGCGGCCGAGGACGCGGTGCTACGCGGCCTGCTTCGCCCCGGCGACCACGTGCTGATGGGCAACGATGTGTATGGCGGCACACACCGACTGGCCAATCAGATCCTGGCTGCGTGGGGTGTGCAGTTGAGCACCGTAAACATGAGCGACGTTGACGCGGTGCGCGGCGGCATACGGCCCGAAACGCGGATGCTGTGGGTGGAGACGCCGAGCAACCCGATGATGAAGATCACCGACATCGAAAAAGTCACGGCGCTCGGCCACGAGCACGACTGCGTGGTCGTGGTCGACAACACTTTTGCCACACCCGCTCTGCAGCAGCCGCTGTCCTTGGGGGCCGACGTGGTTGTGCACTCGGCCACCAAATACCTCGGTGGGCACTCGGACGTGCTGGGCGGTTTAGTGACCACCAGTGACGACCGGATCGCCGAGCAGGTGGGCTTCATCCAGTATGCCGCCGGTGCAGTTTCCGCCCCTTGGGAAGTGTTCCTCACTGTCCGGGGGATCAAGACGCTGGCGATCAGGATGGCGCAGCACTCGAAGAACGCAGAAGCCATATCCCAGTCGCTGGTCGGGCATCCGGCCATTGAGACCGTCTACTACCCCGGTTTGAGCGATCACCCGGGGCACGACGTGGCGGCCAAGCAGATGAAGCGCTTCAGCGGAATGGTGTCGTTCGGGCTGCTCGGCGGTGCTGCCGCAGCGCATAAATTTGCCGAATCGACGTCGGTGTTCCAGTTGGCCGAGTCCCTCGGCGGGGTCGAGTCGTTAGTGAACTACCCCGCGCAGATGACCCACGCGTCGGTGCGTGGCACCGAGCTCGAAGTTCCCGACAACATCATCCGGCTTTCGGTGGGCATCGAAGACACCGACGACCTTGTCGCCGACGTTCACTCCGCTCTGGAGAAGGTTTCCGTCGGGTCCTAGCCTGCGGGCCTACGGATCCAGCGCTCTAGCGCTCTAGCGCCACGACCGTTTGCCCGAGAACGAGGAACCGGGGGACGTACGCTATTCTGTACGCGAGAGAGGGAGCTGCTGATGCGCACTATGACCTATACGGAGTCGCGAGCTAGGTACGCCGAGGTGCTTAACGCGGTCGTGGACGACAGAGAAGAGGTCGTGATCACGCGCGCCGGCCACGATCCCGTAGTGATGGTTTCTTTGGATGACTACGAGTCGCTGAAGGAAACGGCTTACCTTCTTCGGAGCCCCGCCAACGCCCGGAGGCTCATGGCCTCGATCGAGCGGCTTGAGCGCGGTGAAGGTGTCAGGCAAGACCTCGTCGAGTGATCCTGGCTTGGGATGAGTCGGCGTGGGATGACTACCTCTACTGGCAAACCCAAGATCGCAAGGTGCTTAAGCGGATCAACCTTCTCCTCCGCGACGTGCAGCGGGGCGGAAACGTAGGGTTGGGCAAACCTGAGCCACTCAAGTATGGCTTTCACGGGTACTGGTCGCGTCGTATCACCGACGAGCATCGGCTCGTTTACAAGATTTCGGATGACAAAGTCAAAGTTGCGGCGTGCCGGTACCACTACGAATAGTTCGATGCTCCTCCGAGTGATAATCCGGCGGGGGATACGGCACCGAATCCATCTTAAGTAAGCATGAGTCCAACGGCCTCTACGCCATCGGAGATTCGCCAGTGCCAAGCCATCGGAGGCCGAGTTCAGGGTTGCTAGGCGTCGGCGCAAGCCTGGTCCGAGTTGGATGCGCAGCCCGACAGGGCGCCGGACATCTGGATCACCGATTCCCCCGTGTGGGAGCAGACTGCGGCAGATGGGTTTGGATGTGCAGGTCAGCTCGGTGCTGGCAACATCACCGGTGGTGCTCGCAGCACCCTAAGCCTTTGGTGATGGCCTGCTGACGTCGAATGACCTCTCGCCTAACGCGTCGTGGGGCCAAATGTTGGCGCTGTCACGCGTGCCGTCACGATGGCTAATCCCACGAGCGAGCCGGCGTCTTTGGCGATGCTGGCCACGGTGAGCGGGCGGTACGTCCAGGCGGACAAGGCCGAGGAGATGCCTGAGATTTTGGTGGGACTGATCTCGGCCCGCGCGAACGAATGGTCCTCCCCGTGTCCGAGCTACCGCTCGCGAGCCGATAGCACCCACGGACTTCGGGGTGACGTCGGCTCGTTGAGCGTCACCTCAAACCTCTCTTCGAGTATGCCGATCAGCGCGTATGGGGACGCAGGATCGGCAGCGTTCTGACAGAGGGCGCGGGCCACGAGTCCACGGGTGTACTTGGCCATATGAGTGGCCCCAGGAATGCGTACCTGCACCCAGCGCTGTGCGGCCGGTGACCCGGGCGGGGGAGTCCAGGCTGCGGCATACGTGCTGGATCGGGTGTCGATGATCAGCCCCTTTACCGTGACTGACTCCATCGCTTCGGACAGCGGCGCCCGCCAGTGACCGGCTAGCGGGCCGACCCCAGACAGGTTGACGCCCATCGAGAGCCGATACGGCGGCACTCGGTCGCTCAGCCGCAAGGCCCCGAACAAGGCAGAGATGACGACGATCCGACGGTTGGCGCGGCGTCGAGCGGC
>JBBSVB010000096.1:0-8625 GCA_038233875.1 Actinomycetales bacterium
GTGAGAGCCGATCAAGGGCCCGGATCGTGCTGTCCGGGGTCGTGTCTTTGGTCAGCAGAAGCGGCACCCCTTCGTATGCCGCCAGGGCCGAGCCGGTAAGCGCGTCCGGGTAGGTCCGACCGGTGGCTACGTAGGCGCGATCGAGGTCCTTCTCGTAGAGCTCACTGATGGCCGCAGCCGTGGTGTAGCGGTCAGGACCGAACACCCGTGTAGTGGCGGGCACCACGGCGGTGATGTCCTCCATCACCGTCTCGGTCACCGATTCTGGACCGCCGAGGATCACCACCGTTTGAGGCGCCAACGTCGTCAACGCGTCCGCAGTCACGTCCCGGAGCTCGTCGCCCTTAGTCAACAGAATCGGAGCACCTTCGCGACCGGCCAGCGCACCCCCGACGAGGGCATCTGGGAACTTCTCACCGGTGGCGACGAACACCACGGGCGCATCGCTGTCAAATCCGGTGGCGACCAAGGCTGACGTTTCGTAGCGGTCTGCGCCACCGATGCGACTGACCTGACCGTAGGCCTTCAGCTGCGTTTCGATGGTCGGCTTGATGCGGGTCTCACCGCCGATGATGCGGATCTCGGTGGGTTTAATACTGGTCAAAGCATCGATCGTGGCCTGAGGCAGGCGATCGGATCTGGTCAGCAGGATCGGGGCTGAGGATCCGGCCGCGTCGATCCTGGCCGTGCCGCCTTTTTGGGATGGGGTCCCCTCATCGTTGCCCCGGGCCATTAAGGCGTCAGCGAAGACCTCACCTGAAGCGATGTAGACCACGTTGGCTTCGCCTTCATATTCGGCGACGATGCGCGCAGCCACTTCGTAGCGGTCACGCCCGCCGATGCGCTCAGTGATCCCGTCGGGCAGAGCGACCTCGGCTGCCGCTAACGAACCCGTCGTCGCTGGGCTCGAGGCTGCAGGGCTTGACGTTGCAGTGCTTGAGATTGAGGCCGCCGGCGGAGCGCTGGCTGCGGCCGTCGAGGCGGCCGCTACGGTCAATCCGGCGGCGAGCGCTATGGCCCGCTTACCCCGGAATACATGTCGTTTCGTCACGCGCTTGCTCCTTATGTATGGGACACGATCGCCGGTCTACGGCTGGAGCGCAGGCGCGATCGGGGGGCGTTGCTGCTGGCATCAACTTAGCGGCCATCGCTCACGCCTGCCTAGCGTGAACGCTAAACAGCGCGTGAACTCTGAGCCCATGAATCCGCGCGGCGGACTTTGTTTGAGAGACTTGCCCGGTGTCAGCCCTCCAAGATAAGCAGCCGACCCTAGCGATCGTCGGGGCGGGATCTGTCGGCGCGACCATGGCCTACACCGCCCTCGTGCAGGGCATCGCGCGCAGAGTGGTGTTGTACGACATCAACACCACCAAGCTCGAAGCCGAAGAACTCGACATCGCTCAGGGCCTCTCGTTCTTGCACCGCGGCGAGATCGTGGCCAGCGACGACATCGAGATCGTGCGCGGTGCTCGGATGGTGGTGGTGACCGCCGGGGCCAAGCAGAAACCCGGGCAGAGTCGGATGGATTTGGCGGCCACGACGATCGAATTGACCCGTACTTTGCTGCCGCGACTGCTCGAGGTCGCCCCCGATGCGACATACCTGATGGTGACGAACCCGGTCGATGTGGTCACCACGGCAGCACTGCGGGTCACCGGCATGGACCCGCAGCAACTGTTTGGCTCGGGCACCGTGCTGGACTCCTCACGATTGCGTCAGGAGATCTCGGAGCGGATCGGCGTGGCTGTGCAGAGCGTGCACGCACACGTGGTCGGCGAGCATGGTGACACGGAGTTTCCACTATGGAGCTCGGCCAGCGTCGGCGGGGTTCCCCTGCTGGAGTGGGAGACGACGAGCGGGCGGCTCGGGAAGTTCGAGCGCGACGATATTGAGCACGCGGTGATGTCGTCGGCGGGGCGGATCATCGCGGGTAAGGGGGCGACCAACTACGCCGTGGCCCTGTCGTGCTGCGCAATCATCAACGCTGTGATGCGCGACGAGGGCCGGGTGATGCCGGTGTCGACGTGGCTCGATGAGTACTACGGAATCAGCAACGTCTGCCTGTCGGTGCCGACGGTCGTTGATGGTCACGGGGCGCACTGGCGACTGCCGACCTCGATGACCGACGACGAGTTGGTTCGGCTGCGATCGAGTGCCGACTCGATCAAGGCGATCGCGGCCACGTTCGGCCTCTAAGCCGTTAGGCTATTGGGATGGCTTCTACTCCACAGAACATCGCCATCATTGGCGGCCACGGCAAAATTGCGTTGCTGCTCACGCGGCTTTTGGCCGATCAAGGCAGCCAGGTGACCTCGTTCATCCGCAAGGCTGATCAGTCCTCCGACATCGAGGCTGCGGGCGGGGTTCCGCTCGTTGCTGACGTCGAGACGTTGAGCGCCGAGGAGTTCGCGGAGCACCTAACCGGGCAGCAAGCTGTGGTGTTTGCCGCCGGGGCCGGCGGGGGCAGCGCCGACCGGACGTATGCCGTGGATCGCGACGCCGCCATCGCTGCCGTCAATGCGGCTCGCGCCTCGGGTGCCAGCCACTTTGTGATGCTCTCCTACTTCGGTGCGGGCCCTGACCACGGGGTGCCCAGTGACAACGACTTCTTTGCGTAGGCCGAGGCTAAGGCCGCCGCGGACGCATACCTCAGTGGTGCGCCGGGGCTGGACTGGACCATCGTGTCCCCCAGCGCCTTGACCAACGACGAGGGCACCGATCAGATCGATGCCGAGGCCACCGAGGCTACCGACGTGCCCCGGGCCGACGTGGCCGCAGTGATCGCTGCGGTGCTCGCTGACCCCAGCACGGTGGGCCGCACGCTCAGTTTCAACTCCGGGAGCACCCCGATCACTCTGGCCATCGCCGCCAACGCTTAAGCCACCACACTCCGCGCCCCCATCTTCCGCCGGGGCTCGACTCCTCGATAGTGGCCTGTGGTTTGCGCGCTCTGGCGCTCAAACCACAGGCCGCTATCTGGGCGTCAGTAGGCAGCCAGTGGCAGCAGCATCGCCACGCGGCAGCCCTCTCCGTGGTTTTCGACGCTCACTCGACCGCCCGCTTCGCTGACCACCGCCTGGGTGATCGTCAATCCGACACCGATGCCTGCACTGGCACCGGGGGTTCTCGAGGCGCTACCCCGCCAACCGGGGTCAAACATCCGGCTCAGATCTTCCGTCGATAGGCCGCCACACGAATCCGCAACCTCCAGGCGCGCGTAGCCCTCATCGGCACCCGTCCCGACCGCCAAGCTGACCTCGACCGCGCCACCGGCGGGGGTGTACACGATCGCGTTGCGCACGACGTTGGCCACCGCCCGCTCGACCCGAGCCGCATCCACCCGGATCGGCAGCGGGGTCACGGCAGGCATCGACATACTGATGCCCTGTTGCTCGGCGACCACCACCTGACCACTCACCACCTCGCAAGTCAGCTCGCTGAGGTCGATCACGCTCAGCGCTATGTCAGTGCCGACGTCGCCCTGATTGAGGCGTGACATCTCGAGCAGATCGTCGACCATCCGGTTCATCCGGTCGCTTTCGTGGCGGATCCGCCGGTGGTAGTCCGCCGGGTCCGCAGCGACGCCATCCTCTAGCGCTTCGGCCATAATTTTGATGCCCGCCAGCGGCGATTTGAGGTCGTGACTGGCCCAAGAGATCATCTCGCGCCGGCTCGCGGCCAGGACCTGCTCGCGCTCCCGGTCCGCCACGGCCTGGGTCGCAGATCGGTCGATGAGGCGCACCGCTCGATAGAGGAAGTAGCCGCAGACGAAGGCAATCGGCACCGACGCAGCGAGCACCCAGGAGATCAGCACGAAGTCGTGCGACGACAGAAACATCGCTTGTGCCGTGACCAAGACCCCGGCCGCCATGCTCGCCACCACCACGACCGGTCCCATCGCCGTGGCGATAGCCACCGAGCGTCGAGCCACCGTCAGGGTCGCCAGCGCTCCGACCGTGCCCACGGCGGCAGCACTCCCAGCCGCGAGCGCAACGGCTTCAAACTCAGGGGTCATGCCGTATGCCGATCCCACCGGTACCCGGCGCCCCACACGGTAATGATGCGGGTGGGTGCGGCAGGGTCGGCCTCGATCTTGTTGCGCAGCCGGCGGATGTGGACGGTCACGGTGGAGTCGTCGCCGAAGTCCCAACCCCAGACGTCCACCATCAACGTTTCACGGCTGACGACCACGCCGGGGTGCGACATCAGGTAGGTCAGCAGGTCGAATTCGCGGCCGGTGAGCGACAGGCTTTCCGACCCACGCACGACCGAGCGCGCAGAGGGATCGATGACGAGGTCACCGTCCTGCATACGACCCGTGGTTGACGGTGCCGCCGCCCCACCCGTGTCCGCGATGCGACGAAGAAGGGCCTGGACGCGCAGCACCAATTCACGGACGCTGAACGGCTTGACCACGTAGTCATCGGCACCCGTTTGCAGGCCGTCGATGCGGTCTTGCTCGGTGGTGCGCGCGGTCAGCAACAGCACCGGGAGGCGCGGGTCGATGGCGTGCATCCGGCGCAACGCTTCGAGGCCGTCGATGCCAGGCAGCATGATGTCGAGCACGACGAGATCGGGTCGGTGTTCGGCGACCGCGGCGACGGCTCCGAGGCCGTCCGAGGCTTGGACGGTCGGCAATCCGGCGCGATGCAGGTAGGCCACGACGACTTCGCGGACCGTCTGGTCATCGTCGGCAACTAAGACAGTGGGCACCCGAGAAGCCTAATCTGCGGGGGCTCCTGCGGTTCTTACAATTCGGCGACAGTCGTCCTATGCCACCCTGACTTGGTGACTTCGACCTCTCATCTTGCCCACGTGACCGACCTCCTTCGCAGCACGCCCCTGATCGACGGTCACAACGACCTGGCGTGGGAGGCCCGCGAGCAGGCGGCATACGACTGGGGTGTGCTCGATATCGCGGTCGGGACCACGACCACTCACACCGACATTCCGCGGTTGCGGGCGGGGTGTGTGGGCGGGCAATTCTGGTCGGTCTGGGTGCCGTCGTCGCTGCCGACCGCTCAGGCGGTCATTCAGACGTTGGAGCAGATCGACGCGGTGCACGCGATGATCGACCGCTTTCCCGACGCGTTCGGGCTCGCTCTCACTGCGGACGATGTGGAGCGGGTGTTTGTGACCGGGCGGGTGGCGTCCTTGATGGGGGCCGAAGGTGGGCACTCGATCGGCAATTCACTGGGGACGCTGCGGACTCTGCATCGGTTGGGCGTGCGTTATATGACCCTGACGCACAACGACAACACGGATTGGGCCGACTCTGCGACAGACGCGCCCGTGCACGGTGGGTTGACTGACTTTGGCCGCGACGTGGTGCGCGAGATGAACAGGATCGGCATGTTGGTCGATCTATCGCACGTCTCCGCCGACACGATGCGCGACGCACTCGAGGTCTCGAGCGCCCCGGTGATCTTCAGCCACTCCAGCGCTCGCGCGATCTGCAACTCGCCGCGCAACGTGCCCGACGACGTGCTGGCCACCTTGGCGACCAACGACGGCGTCTGTATGGCGGTTTTCGCGCCCGATTTCGTGTCTCAGGACTGCTGGGATTGGCGCGTTGAAGCTGCCGAGGCGTCGGAAGCCGAGGGCATGAATACCACCGATCTGGGTGCGTTCAAGCGCTGGTCCGTGGCGTATGCGCAAGAGCACCCCCAACCCACGGCAACCCTGGACCAGGTGGTTACGCACATTGAGCACCTTCGCGAGGTCGCGGGCATCAACCACGTCGGCATCGGCGGCGACTACGACGGCGTTCCGACGCTGCCCGCCGGGTTGGAGGACGTCTCGCGCTACCCGTACCTGTTTGCGGCGTTGGCCGAACGCGGCTTCAGCGACGACGACCTGCGCAAGATCGCCGGCACCAACGTGCTGCGGGCCCTCCGCGCCGCCGAAGACGAGTCATCGACGACGTGATGAAAGGTCATAGCCGGATTGCGGCGTACAACAGCATGTCCCGGCGCTGACCTCCGATCTCCTGATGACTGCGCATCAGCCCCTCCAGCGCATACCCCGCCCGCTCCGCTGTAAGAATCGATGCAGTGTTCCACGGTTCAATGTGCGCCTCGATGCGGTGCAAGGCGGGTATCTGCCACGCGAACGCGGTGAGCGCGGTCAACGCTTCGGTTGAGTAACCGTTGCCGCGACATGTGGGAGCGATTGAGTAGCCGACGGTCGCTCGCCCGTAAGGCAACTGGCTCAACCACAGTCCAGCGGTGCCGACCATCTGCCCTGATATTGCCTCAGCCACAGCAAACGAGAATCCCACGCCTTCGTCGTAACGCCGTTTCTGGCGTCCAATCCAGTCCGTGGCCTGCGCGTCATCTGCGAACGCGGGAAGGGAGCCGACGAGCGGCACGTATTCATCCGTCGCGACATCTCGAACCGTAGGCACATCGGTAGCGAGAAAGCCCCGCAGTAACACCGAGCCGAACAGTGGCGGCTTGACTGGCCAGGGCGGCAACGCAGCCGTGTCTACCCCAGGGGCCTTTCGGGGTGAGGGGGTCAGTGGGCTGCCTGGTAGAAGACCGGCTCAGGCAGCCCGGCATCGGCTCGCACTCGCACGGCTAGACGCTCAATCGAGGTCATGGCGCTGACCACGTCTGCGGCCGACACCGGGAACGGCATAGCGTGAATCGTCTCGCCTTTGACCGTCGCAGCCTCGGCCACCGCCTGTAACGACTCACGGTCGTCGACCTTCAGACCCACTTCGGTCAGCGTTGTCGGAAGTCCCACTCGGGTGGTGAATTCGATGAAGTCACGAATGTCACTCGTCGGGGCACCTTCCATCACCAGTTGGGTCAGAGATCCGATGTTGACCTTCTGACCGTGGGCCAACCCGTGCGTAGCTCCGACTGCCGTGAGTCCGTTGTGGATCGCGTGCGCAGCCGCCAACCCACCGGACTCGAACCCGAGACCAGATAGCAGCGTATTGGCCTCGATGACTCGCTCGACGGCTGGAGTGACTTGATCGTCCTTCACCGCATCGACCGCGTCCATGGCGTTCTCCCAGAGCACGTCCCAGCTCAGTTGCGCTAGCGCAGTTGCGCTCAACGTCGGTAGCCCTCCGGCCATGGTGTTAGCCGCTGACCGAGAGGTCGCGCGCGCTTCTAGCCACGTCGCCAACGCGTCACCGACACCAGCGATCAGTAGTTCTACCGGTGCCTTGGCCACCACCGCCGAGTCCACGAGCACCAGATCAGGATTGCGGGGGAAGAATCGGTACTCCTCGAACTCGCCGTCGGGGGTGTAGATCACCGATAGCGCACTGCACGGGGCGTCGGTCGAGGCGACGGTCGGCGAATTAGCCCACCGGATCCCGGCCAAGTGACCGGCGGCCTTGACGACATCGATCGTGCTGCCTCCGCCGATAGCCACCGCTACGTCGGCAGCACGATCTTTGATCTGCTCCACAACCGAGTCGACCTCGATTGCGCTGGGCACGCCGCCAAAGCCGATCCGGTGAATCGGCAACCCGGCTTTCGTCAAAGACGCCTCGACGTCGTGCCCGACCAGACCCCATACGACGTCGTCGGCCACGATCAACGGAGTCGAGCCCAGAGGCTTGAGGTAATCACCCAACTGATGAATTGCCCCTTGGCCTTGGACGTAGCGTCCGGGGCTGATCAGAGTTCTGATGGCGTTGGGCATGGGGTCCTCCGTAGGGGTGTACTTCGTTAGATGGTGCCGGCTTGCATCTCACTATGAATGTGGTCGGCCTGGCGCATCGCCAGGGCGACGATAGTCAGGGTGGGGTTGGCGGAGGCGCCGGTCGTCATGACCGATCCGTCGCTGACGAAGAGGTTCGGCACGTCGTGGGCTCGGCCCCACTCGTTCAGGACACCATCGGCTGCGTCGGCGCTCATCCGGCACGTGCCGAGGTTGTGCGTCGAGGGGTAGGGCGGAGTGTGGTGAACCGCCTGCGCCCCGACCGCGTTATACATAGCATCGGCCGCGCCGTAGGCGTAGGTCCGCATCGCGACATCGTTGGCATGGTCGGTGTAGTTGACGTGCGGGACGGGCAGCCCGTGTTGATCCGTGACGTCATGGTTGAGCGTGACCCGGTTTTCGCGCTGCGGCATGTCCTCGCCGACGATCCAGCTGCCCGCGATGTTGGCGTAGGCGTCCATCCACGAGGTGAACTCCCGGCCCCACGAGCCGGGCTCCATGAAGCTAGCCAAGAAGGCCGGGCCCAGCGCCAAGGTCTCGAGGTAGAAGCCACCAACGAAGCCGCGGGACGGATCGTGTTTGGCTTCGTCGGCCACCAGACCAGCCATCGTCTCACCGCGATACATCCGCACCGGCTGCTCGAACCGGGCGTATGCCGATCCGGTCAAGTGCCGCATGTAGTTGCGACCCACCTGATCCGATGAATTGGCCAATCCATGCGGATGGTCGTTGGAGGCGCTCATCAGCAAGAGCCGCGGAGTCTCGATCGAGTTGCCGGCCACACACACCACTCGGGCCGCCTGCCGCTGGAGGGCTCCTTGGCCGTCCAGGTACTCGACGGCGTCGACGGTGCCCGCAGCGTTATGCGTGATCTTCACTGCTTGGCAGTTGGGCCGAAGGTCGAGGTGGCCAGTCTCAAGGGCGCGGGGAAGTTCGCGCACTAAC
>JBBSVB010000097.1:0-8601 GCA_038233875.1 Actinomycetales bacterium
ACCTCACCGGCACCGTCGTCTCCAGCGAAGATGATCGCTTTGCTGCCGGTGACGCAGTGATTTTGACCGGCTGGTCGGTCGGAGAGCGCTATTGGGGCGGCTACACCCAGCGCCAAAGGGTTCGCGCCGACTGGCTGGTCGCGCGACCTGAGTCGATGAGTCCCGTGCAGGCGATGGGGATCGGCACCGCCGGCTTGACCGCGATGTTGTGCGTGATGGGGCTCGAAGACGGCGGCGTCACCCCCGATCGGGGACCCATCGTGGTCACCGGCGCAGCAGGCGGGGTCGGCAGCGTCGCCACCGCGATCCTCGCAAACCTGGGGTATGCCGTGACCGCCGTCACCGGTCGCCCCGAACAGCACGACTACCTCACCAGCCTCGGTGCCTCGGCATTCCTGTCCCGCGACGAAATGACCAGCCCACCGAAGCCGTTGGAAGCCGAAACGTGGGCCGGGGCCGTCGACACGGTCGGCTCCACGATGCTGGCCAGGGTGATCGCTCAGACGAAGTACAGCGGCGTCGTGACTGCCTGTGGGCTCGCAGGCGGCGTGGACCTTCCCGCCACGGTGATGCCGTTCATTTTGCGCGGCGTGCGTTTGCAGGGCATCGATTCGGTGCAAGCTCCCACCGATCTGCGCGAGCGCGCGTGGGCGAGGCTGGCCACCGATCTGCCCACGTCGTTGCTGGAAGACCTGACCACGGTCGTCCCGATGAGCGAGGCGCTAGAGCACGGTGCAGAAATCATGGCTGGGCGGACGAGGGGCCGCATCGTGGTCGACCCCAACGCGTAGCCGACCCCAACGCAACGCGTTGCCGACCCCACGCGAAAGGTCGCCGACTCGACGACGTTCCGAGTGGGCGACCTTTCGCGTAGGCGAGAGTTGCTACTCGTGGACCACGTCGACCACTAGCCGGGCAGGCTCACTCAAGGTGAAGACCCGGAAGGGCGTGTCAGCATCGTCAACGCCGATGAAAGCCTGCGTCTGACCTTCGAAGGTGCTCAGCAGTCGCACTTGCTCAACTTCCTCGGCACCATCGGGCGAGAAGATGCCCGGACCGCCTTCGTAGGTTTCGCCTTCGTCGGGATAGCGCGTGCCCGTGATGGTCACCTGCAGCACCGCATCACCGTCGACGTCCAAACTGGCACCGCTGCCATCCTCGACAGCCTCATCGGCGTAGCGGACGCTGTATCCGGGTGCGCCCTCTCCGTCGAGGTTGAAGGTCACACGGTCGTAGTCGGGATACACACCGACGCTCACAGTGGTGGCTAGCAGCCCGGCCTCCGCGTCCGCCTTAGCCTCGACGGGGTCGAGCGAGGGATCGTCCAAATCCGCGTCGTCGGGAGTCTCAGTGGGTGCTGCAGAAGCGGGAGCCAAGCCGGTCGCGGCCGAGTCATCACCGGAGCTGGTTGAGGAGGCCAGATCGCCCACACGAGCACCCGTGCTCGTCGCTACATCTGAATCATCGGACCCCGATGCCGTGGAAAGGTCAGAGTCACCTTGCACGCCGGTGGCCGTCGAGTCATCCATGTCGCCGCCGAAGCCGGTATCGGTGGACTCGTCACTGCCTCCTGTCGCCGGCGTGTCCAGAACATCTGCGTCGATGGTCGTCGGGCCAGCGTCATCACCGGCCGAGTCACAGGCCGCCAAAGTAAAGGTAAGGGCCGCTAGACAACACAACAAGGAGCGGGACGTCTTCATCAGGTCTCTTTCTGTTACTCGAAAACCTAGACGTGTAGAGACGGACGAGCAACCCCAGGGTGGCTTCGACCATGACGGGAACGCAAAGAGACCGAGGTGGTCAACGGCACCTCGGCCTCCTACGTCACAGCAGATGCGTTAGTTGGCGCGCCCGTAACTCACGTTGCCGGGGAAGATCTTTCGAAACGAGGTGCCCCGGGTCGAGCGGCCCGAGTCGTACATGTTGCCGTTGCCGGCGTAGATGCCGACGTGGGTCGCCGGGAAGTCGTGGAAGACCAGGTCTCCCGGACGCGGGTTAGAAACTCGCGTCGTGGCCCGCTGGATCTGGGCCGCGGTCCGCGGACGGTTGACGCCAGACTTCTTGAAGACGTAGTTCACGTAGCCGGAGCAGTCGAAGCCGCTCGAGGGCGAACCGCCGGCCCACTTGTACCGAACACCCGTGTACCGCCTAGCGGTATTGATCACACCGGACGTAGAACGGCCGCTACTGCGCGAGGCCGAGGAGGAACTACGCGAAGAGGACTTCTTCGAACTCAGCCTGATACCCATCGCGCGGGAGGTTTTGGGGCCCACAATGCCGTCCGCGTACAGACCATGGCGACGCTGCCAGGAGCGCACCTTCGAAGCGGTCTTGGGACCGAACACACCGTCGGCGTAGGCACCGACCTTGCGCTGGATGGTCTTGGTCGAACCGCCGCGCGAGCCCTGACGGTATGTCGTGTAACTGCGCGTCGGCAGAACGCGGGCAGTGGCGGCGGACGTCGCAGCCAGACCAGCAGCAGCGCTCTGCGTCACTGCGGCGGGCACAGCCGTCGCAGTACCTGCGGAGGCTGCTGGAGCGGCATTGCCCGCGCCTGCGGTTGAAAAGGCAAGCCCAGCGCTGGTGGCCAGCGTCAACGCAACCTTTGCGACGGGCTTGACGGCGGAGCGCTTCGGGGCGCGGTGACGCCCGGGAACGGTTGAAGACATGTGCGAACTCTCTCCATGCGCCTACGGGGTGAGCTGTCGGGTTCGGGTGGAGGAATTTACCCGGCCTTTGCGACGCAATCGCGAAGACTTAACCCCAAGGCGCGTCTCACGACGCGCCAACTAAGTGGGTCCCCCGCTCCTGTCAGACGGATTGTGCGGTTGTGCCCAGACAAGGTGACAGGATTCGGCTACCAAGCGGGGGCCCTCCAGGGGGAGGAGCGCAGATAACGTTACCCAAGAATGTAAACGATGTCACGTTTGGGTAACGGCGGCCTGTGAATAACGTGCGAATTTCGGCACCTTCCTCGCTGCCAAGGCATCCACATTGACCCAAAGCAGGCGTCGCAAACGTTTTCGGTAGTTTGCGAAGATAGCGCTTTACATCCCTTGCTGAACAACACTTTTGCCTACAGTAGACGGCCTACGGTCAAGTAATCGGCAGAAACTCGCTCGCGCTCCTCGTGACCTTCGTCACGGTAACGAGATCGCAAAGAAATATCTCAGAACGTGACCAGCAGACGCGTCAGCGACCAAGGGGTTGACTGGACTCAGGCAGTCAGACGCACCTTCTGGGCACCCGGGATGGCCCGATGCCGGTCAGGAGTACACGTCAAGAGGATGATCTGCCCTCGATGATCACTGCCCCCCAGCACTGATCCCAGCAGTTCCAATCTCTGTGGATCGGTGTAGCCCAACGCATCGTCGATCACGACAGGCACCGATTGATCGGATTCGACCAGCATCGCCACGGCGAGGCGGGCGACAATGCCAAGTTGCTCCTTCGCGCCCCCCGAGAGTTGGTCGAAGGCGACGGTGGCACCGTGCAGGTGCCGGTGGGTGATGACGAGGTTGGGGCTGATCTCAATCCCAAACGAACCTCCGTAGAGTGATCGACCGAGCCGTTCGATCTCCCGGGCGTAGGGAGCGACGTATGTGGCGTGGGCGCGCTCACGGTGGCGTTGCAAGGTCTCGTGCAGCTGACGCGCGGCGCGCGCTCGACGGTCCACAGAGGCCAGAGCCCGATTGGCCTCTTCGAACGCTTGGACTGCGCGCTCGTAGATTTCCTGACGTCCCTCCCCCGCAGTGATCTCCAGTTGGCCGTTGAGGTGCTGCAAGGCCTGACCGAGGCGTTCCTGGTCCGTTTGGGCCTGCGCCAACTGCGACGTCGCCAGCCAGAGTCGTTCATCGGTGTCGGCGGAGTTCGCCGCTCGCAAGGCGTCGTCGATGTGCTGATGTGTGGCTGCGGCGAGGCGTTCGGCCTCAACAGCGCTGGCCGCCGCAGAGGCCAACGCCCCGTCTGAGGCGACCTCGCGCTGGGCATCAAGTCGTTCCTTGGCGCGCCTGGACTCCTCTGCTGCAGCCTCCTGCCGGCTATGCGCGATGCCGCTGGCCTGTGTGGCCACTGCATGGAGGTCGCGCACGCGATGAACGTCGTCCTCGACCGCATCCTTTTCCTGGCGCAGCGGCCACAACGTGGCCTGAAGGGCCCTCGCGTCGTGCACCGCTTGATCCACCTCGTTCCGCCCTACCCGACGACCCACGACATCGTCGTGCGCTGGCTCGCACGCGTCGGAGACAACGGCGCCCAGAGCGCCACGGCGCTCACGGAGGAGATCCCCTAGCTCCGGCAGGGTGCTTCCGGACAGCGCCACCGCGAGAGCGCTCTCGGCCCGCGCAACATCGTCGCGTGCCCGCTGGTGCGCCTCGTGCATCAGCGCCGCTTGCTCGATGTCGCCCGCACGAACGTCCGCGAGGGCGCTCCGTAGCTGAGCAAGCATCTGATCGCGGTGGCCGACGCGCTTCACGACATCTCCGTGTGGGCGCAGGCCCACGCGCACGCAGCCGTTGATGATCAACTCGGATTCTCGTTCTACCAGGACCTGCACCGCCGGCTCACCGAGGCTCAGGGCGCGGGCGCGACCGTCGTGTTCAAGGTGCTGCTCATCGAAGAGGGAGCTGATGCTGACCGAGGTGGACCCGGCCTCCAGCGCTGCCTCAGCGATAGCGAAGTGTTGTTGGTGCCGTTCAAGCTCTCGCCATACGCCAGGACTCACGGGATTTTCGGCGAGCCGAGCCCGGTGATGCTCTACCTCAGCGCGGGCACGGTCAGCAGCCCCCAACCGGTCTTCCAGGGAGGCCACCTCGGCGTGCAGTTGCAGCCGTTGGACGGATGCTGCGGCCTCATCCGAGTCCTCTTGCGCTCTGGCGCACTCCTGGCGGGCATCGTCCAACGTAACCTTGGCTGCGGCCAAGGCGGCAGCCAACTCTTCCGTGCGTGACGCCGTTTCCACTACCTGAGTCGCCGACATCACAGCAGCCGCAGAACGCTGCGCCCCATCGTGGATGAGGCTTTGTCGCGCGACGACCAAAGTCTCAGCGGCACGAGTGCTCAACGCAGCTGCCTCCACTTGCTGCGCCGCGTGCTGCTCTTGGGCACGAAGTGCAGCCACCCGCTCACCAGCACCCTCGGCCGCGAGCAAAGCCTTGCGGTGGCCCGGGATCGCGTCTTGCGCCGCTTGATGCCTCCCGGCGGCCTCATCGCGCTTGCCAAGGATGATCTCCGCTTCGCCCACGGCCCCATGGGCCTCAACGACAGTGTCTTGGCTCTCGTTGGCCACCGCGATCGCCACGCGGAGGTCGCCGGCCGGCCGACCGGTCGTCGCCGTGTAATAGCGACGATATTCGGTCTCAACGGCGTCCAACAGATCGCCACTGCCCGCCGAGTGCAGGTCGGCGCCGGCCGCACCATCGAGAGCAGCTTGCAGGACCGCGCTGTCCCCGAGGCGGATAGGACTGGAGGAGCCGGATTGCGCGAAGCGAAGTGCGTCCAGCAACGGGCGGTCGACACTGGAGTCCATGATCGAGTCCATCCGGTGCTGAGCGGCCTCCCCCGCCAACTGCTCGGGCACTGGGCTCAAGATGTGAAGGGTCGTGATGGGCTGGCGTAGCCAGCGCTTGGCGAAAATCAGGCGGTGGGGGCCCACGCTCATTTCTGCCTCTACGAAAGGCCCCACATCTTGACCGACCGGCTGAAGCGCGACGATTGAGGCCGCCTTCGATGACGCCTTCCCTTTGGCCTCCAGCAGTCGATCAAGAGCCTCTAAGAACGTCGACTTGCCAACCTCGTTAGGCCCCTCGACTACCACCACGCCGGTATCGGGAAATTCCAACGTGCGCTCGGTGATCCCCTTCACGTTGCGCACGCAGATCCGGTGAATCCTCATCGTTGTGCCGCCGAACTGAGTCGATAAAGCAGGGCCAGGGCATCGCGAGCGCTGTCACCATCGTCGCCACGGTGCGGATCGAAGACCCACTCGGGTTCAGACGTCGGCGGGTCGGCGGCGGGGGCGTGCTCGGCAAGCTGCACTTTGATTTCGTCAGCTGCGTCGCACACGTACCCCGACAGGCCAAGAGTCGACCATTGAGACTCGCTGGCCCGCACCGATAGATCGGTGTGCCGTTCCCAGTCGTGCATACCGCCGAAGACCGTTCGCAGCGAGTCCAGGTGCTCGTGCAGTCTCGTGTAGTCGAAAAGATCCAAGGTCCCTTGCAGGGCCAGCTTCAAGACCACGGTGTCTTTGTGGGTCATCGCCGCCAATTCGGCGACCAGTGCATCGACATCGTGGGCACTGGTCACCTCGCGGCGCAGGGTCACGAAGTTCCACCGTCCCGTGTGGTGATGGGCGACCAATGGCGGCCCGTCGGCGTCGAGGGTGACCACGAGCACATCCCCGGGTGCTTCCTCTCGAGGGTCGGTGACTTCGACGGCTCCCGAATACCAAATAGTGCCGTGCCCCCCGACATCGGTGCGCGAGTGACGGTCACCCAACGCAACATAGTGAATCTGGCGCTGCTCCAAAGCTGCCACGAGGGATGCCGTGTCGATGGCGGCCGGGTTGGCCCCGCTGGGGTCAAGAACATCCACGATGCCGTGACCCACCACGATGCGGACCGTCCCATCGGCCGGCGGCAGCGAGGTCACTGCGTCACCGACGAGGTCGCGCCCGGGGTGCTTCCCACCCCACGGCGCCCCGATGACCTCCACCCCCGGTGCCACAGTGACGGGCTGCGTGGAGTCGAGCACGGTGACGTTGCTGGGACAGGCAGTGGAGAACGTCGGTTGGCAATAGATGCTGATCGCGTCAAGGGGATCGTGGTTGCCCGGCAGCAGGTAGACCGGCAACTCGATCTCGCGCATGACCTCCAGGGCCCGCAAGAC
The DNA here is from genome assembly GCA_038233875.1 of Actinomycetales bacterium. GTDB lineage: Bacteria > Actinomycetota > Actinomycetes > Actinomycetales > Dermatophilaceae > Ornithinicoccus. The sequence goes on from JBBSVB010000097.1 coordinate 6,889, forward strand.
GGTGCCCTGGCGCAATTGGCTGCTCTCGAACACGTCACCGGCCACCACGACGAAGGCGCATCCCTGAGCGCGCGCAATGTGCCCCGCGCGCCGGATCGCGTCGAGGCGGTCGCTGTCGAATCGGGCTTGTGCCTCCGGTTGCAACCAGCGACGGGTCATCCCAATCTGCCAGTCGGCGGTGTGCAGAAAGGTGACCATGTGAATACGTTAGAAGCCGCCGCCGACAAACCCTGGCTTATCGCCTCAGTGTCCCCACTTCGGCAGTCACGTATTCCCACGTCGGCAGTCAGTATTCCCACATAAGCAACGGAAGGAGAGCAGCCAAACACCCAGCCGCCGTGGTCGCCGCGACGTACGCGATACCGGCGAGCAGACTGTCCTGCATCAACTCCCACACCTGGACGGCGAACGTGCTGTAGGTGCTCAAGGCCCCACATAGGCCCGTGGCCAGCAACGCGAACCAAAACGGCGACAGCGAGGACGATTGAGCGACCAGCACCCCTAGAGCCCCGGCGGCGAGCGTGTTGGCCACGAAAACCCCCGGTAACGCACCCCACCTCGTCGTTGCCGCGACATGCCTCAGCGCCGCGCCCACTGCACCACCGAGCGCGATGGCCAACCACACGTGCCAGGACGGGTTCATTCTTGACCTGCGGCTTTCGGCGGTGCGTTCTGCGACAGACCTAGCACTGTCGGCAGGTGCGCTCCCAGCGCGGCGGCAGCAACACACACCACGGGCGTCGCCACGACATACCCGACGCCAGCACCCACTGCACCATCGAGAAAGAGCACGCTGCTGGCCGCCGCATACGCCGAGAAGGTGGTGAAACCGCCCAGGACCCCGGTGCCCAGAAACGGCCTCACCCACCACGCCATCGAGACGGCCAACGTCGCGAGCGCCCCGAGGAGTAAACTCCCGACGACGTTGATAGCCAGCGTGGACCACGGAAAGGCACCAGGGGCACCACCGGACCCAAAATTCGTCTCGACGGCAGCGCGCAGCACCGCTCCGGTGGCGCCACCGGCGGCCACCGCACACAACACTCGTTGCCCCGGGGTCATCGCCCCGAGCCTAAGGGCGATGTCGGCTAGCCTTGTGCTCATGTCTTCCAGCGGGTCACCCCACAGCGACCAACCCGGGCCGGGTTCGGCCCGGCCATGCACTGGACGTCCTGCGTGTTGATCCTGGGTGGTCTGCTCGTCATCTTCGTGCTGACGCTGGCGACGGGATATTTTGTAGCCCAGGAGTTCGCCTACGTTTCTGTTGACCGGGGCAAACTCACTGCGCTCGCCAAAGAGGGGGACGCGGCAGCGGAACGGGCGTTGAAAGTCACCTCCCGCCTGTCCTTCACCCTGTCAGGGGCCCAGTTCGGCATCACGGTCACGGCACTCCTGGTGGGGTTCGCCGGTGAGCCCCTGGTGGGTCGCGGCTTGGCGGACCAGTTGGGCTTCACAGGTCTCTCCGATGCGGCCACGCTGACCTTGTCTTTGGCGCTGACCCTTGGCTTCAGCACGGCTTTGCAGATGGTGCTCGGTGAACTCGGCCCGAAGAACCTCGCCATCGCTAAGCCCGTGCCGCTGGCGCGCGCCTTGTCACGATCGACGCTCCTGTATCTCATGGTCGCAGGCCCCATCATTTCACTCTTCGACAAAGCCTCCAACGCCTTGCTGCGTTCGGTGGGCATCGAGCCCGTCGAAGAACTGCCCCAAGGT
>JBBSVB010000098.1:0-8539 GCA_038233875.1 Actinomycetales bacterium
GGCGTTACGCGAGGCTGCCACTGACGAATCCGTGCGTTGCGTGGTCCTGACCGGCAGCGGTCGGGCCTTCAGTGTTGGCCAAGACTTGCGCGAGCACGTCACCATGCTTGCGGAGCGTCCAGACGAGGTATGGCGCACGGTCCGCGAGCACTACAACCCGATCGTTGCGGTGTTGTCGGCGATGGACAAGCCCGTCATCGCCTCGCTCAACGGCATCGCCGCCGGGGCAGGAGCATCGCTGGCCTTTGCCGCAGACTTTCGGTACGTCGCCGAATCGGCCGGATTCACGTTGTCGTTCGCCGGGGTGGGGCTCTCGTGTGACTCGGGGGCCTCGTGGACGCTGCCGCAACTGGTCGGGGTGGCCAAGGCCAAGGAACTTATGATGCTGGGCGGGCGCATCGACTCGGCTGAGGCCCTGCGGCTGGGGCTGGCCACCGAGGTCGTACCCGATGCCGAGTTGGCCGAGCACGTCGCGGCGGTGGCTGGCCGCCTCGCGGGCGGACCGACGTTGGCCTTGGGGGCTATCCGGCGGGCCGTGGCGCACGCGGGCGGCTCCGACCTGGCCTCGGCGCTGGCGTTCGAGGCCGACCTGATGGACCGCACCGGCGCGAGCGCGGACCACGCCGGTGCGGTGCAAGCCTTCCTGGCCAAGGAAAGCCCCACCTTCACCGGGCACTAGAGCTCCGCACCCCCCTACCCGCTGATGACCGATGCGCGCGCTCCTTGCGGTGTGCAGGCGGGGGAGAGCGCGCACAACGGTCATCTGATCGCCGTATGCCGAGGCGAAGCCGGGGTGCGGATCACGGCGGGTTATCGCGGGGCGGCACAAACATGAACAACTCCCACGTCCACCACACCTGCCAGCCCAGGAAGATCACGAGGATCACACCGGTGCGCACCCACAGCAACCGGGTCGGTTGTCTGCCGCGGGGGTCGCCCTTGGCCCAACCGGCACCGATCATGACGACGCTCAGCGGGAAGAGCAGCAAGAGGTAGCGGTAGATGCTGGTCCACGGATCCAGGGCCGCAAACAGGTACAGCGGGTATCCCAGACACCAGGTGCGCAACTCAGGGCCGAGGCGAGCAGCCCACGGACCGGAGACGGCCACCACAAGCAGCACCAGCACGGCGGCCAGCAGCCACGGCCCCCGCGTCTCGCCGAGCACCACCTTCACGACCTCGATGGTGGGCGCGAACGGAACCACCGGCTCCCCCCGGCGCCACGCAGACATGGTCGCCGGGTAGGCATCTCCGCGGCCCGTGCCTTGCCACGCGATGAACGGCCAGATCAACCCGGACAACCCGCAGGCGACCAACGACGTGGCCATGGCCGTCCATTCGCGGGCTGCGATGGGCTCGTCCCGACGCTTGCGTATGCGGTTGATCACCGCCACCAGCGCCACGAGGCCCAGCGGCAACGCAATGGGCCTGGCCAGTCCGGTCACGAGCGCCAACGCCGCGGCAGCCCACCAGCGCTTGGTGATCAGCAACCACAGCACCGCCCCCAGCAGCAGCAAGGCCAGCGACTCGGTATAGGCCACCTGCAGCACCGGCGCCGCCGGGAAGGCCGCCAGCAGCGCCACCGCACCCAAGGCCGCGTGGGCCCCCACCTGCTGGCGCAACATACCGGCGATCACCAGGGCTGCGGCATACCCCAGCACAGTGGCCAGCACGGTGCCAGCGACCGCGAACGGCCACCCCGTCAGTCCCATCACGAAACGCGCGAGATAGGGAAACAGAGGGTAGAAGGCCCACTCGTTCTGGCGGACCGCACCGTCGTCGCCGATAGGCAGTTGGTCGGGGTATCCGCCGGTAGCGATCCGCTCGTACCACCGGCCGTCCCAGAGCGTGGCCACATCGAAATAGGGCGGATTCTCTCCCCTGAACACCACCGGATCTTGTTGGTCGTAGGTGATCCACAACAGCACGCCAGTGGTGAAGAGTCGCAGCAGTGTGTAGATCGCCAGCACGGCAAGGACGAACTGCGGACCGCTGCTCAGTCCGCGGGCAACACGAGTGTTCATGCCGCCGGCGACCCAGTCGCGCGGAAGCATCCCCTGATGTGGTCATCGACCACCCCGCAGGCTTGCATTGCGGCATACATCGTGGTGGGGCCGAGGAAGGCAAACCCGGCGATCTTGAGTCGCTTGGCCAGGGCCGTCGATTCGGCCGTGGAAGCAGCGACGGCGTCAAGCGACGCCGGACGCACGTGGGCGGTGGGCCGGCTGGCCCAGAAGGCCGTGTCGAGGCCGCCGTGCCGGCGCAGCGCAATGGTGGCGGCGGCGTTGGCGACGGTGGCCTCGATTTTGCGGCGGTTGCGCACGATGGCGGCATCCTGCATCAGGGCCTCGACCTCATCCGGGCCAAACGCCGCCACCGTTTCGGGGTGAAAATCGGCGAAGGCAGCGCGAAAACCCTCGCGCTTGCGCAGGATCGTGAGCCAGGACAAACCCGACTGAAACGCTTCCAGGCAGAGGCGCTCTAGCAGTGCCTGTTCGCCGTGCACCGGCACCGCCCATTCCCGGTCGTGGTAGGCCAAGTAGTCGCCGTGCTGCTTGCTCGCAGACCCCACCCAGCCGCACCGCAATAGCCCATCCGTCCCAGCAACCAGGCCATCCGACCCGTCAGTCACGCTCGACTGCTCGACGCGCCATCTTGTCCAAGGCTTGACCGAACATGACTTTGTTGAGCGGGTCGACAAGGGGCCCAATCGCTGCGCCGAGCGCGTGCGGACGGACCGTGATCTGCTCGCGCCAGACCACGCGGGTCTCCGCCCCCTCGCGCGAGAAGTGCACGTGGGCCCAGCCGTCCAACATGGGCCCCAACTTGTCGATACGAAACTCGTATGGCGGGTTCCAGACCGAGATTTCCATCCTGTCGATCAACGCCAAGGGACCAATTCCGGTGCGCCCGACGAAGCGCCAGTTCACCCCCAGCGGGCCGTCGTCACACGTCATCGTGGTCATCGGAATGAAGTCACCGTGCTGGCGAAAATCCGAAAAAACGTCAAACGTGGTGCTCATACTCGCCGGGACACAACGCGTCAGGTCAAAGGTCCCCATGGTGCTCCTGTCCCTGGCGCAGTCGGTTGATCTCGGTGTCGCGAAGCGAAAGCTCCTCGCCGAGGCGTGCCAGCACCGCGTCGACCTGGTCCATCCGGTATCCGCGGAAGGCTAGATCGAGGCGAACCTGGTCGAGGTCTGGGCGGAAGAGTGGCCCGGCAGGCAGCCCGGCAAAAGACGCCGTCGTCACCGGGTCTTCCACGCCGGGCACCGATGTTCGCGAAACGATCACCGCCAACACCACCCCTAAGGCCAGAACGCTCAGCACCAAGATGACGATGATCACGAGTCGATGGTACGCAGCCGCGCGGCTCGCACCATCACCCCCGCGCCCGACCGGCCGCGACCACCGCTGCCACTGCCTCGGCTGGGTCGTCCGTCAGTTGTAACCAGTCCAGGTCGCGCTCGGACACGGTGCCCTGCTCGATCAAGGTGTGGCGGATCCAGTCCAGCAGTGGCGTCCAGAAGTCGACGCCGAGCAGGACGATCGGGAAGTGGGTCACTTTGCCGGTCTGCACCAACGTGACGGCTTCGAAAAGCTCATCGAGCGTGCCGAAGCCGCCGGGCAGGACGATGAATCCCTGGGCGTACTTCACGAACATGGTCTTGCGGGCGAAGAAGTATCGAAAGTTGATGCCGAGGTTGACGTACTCGTTCAAGCCGGCCTCAAAAGGCAACTCGATACCCAGGCCGACCGAGGTGCCTCCCGCCGCAGTGGCCCCCTTGTTGGCCGCCTCCATGGTGCCGGGACCTCCCCCGGTGATCACCGCATACCCCGCTTCGACCAGGAGCTGCCCGACCTGCTCACCCAGTGCGTATGCCGGATGGCCGGGACCGGTGCGTGCGGAGCCGAAGACGCTGACTGCTGGGCCCAACTCGGCAAGCGCGCCGAACCCTTCGACAAACTCGGCTTGGATCCGCATCACCCGCCACGGGTCGGCATGGACCCAATCAGCGGGCCCGGAGGTATCGAGCAGATTCTGGTCGGTGGTGCTGGCCGGGACGCGCTGATCGCGCAGGGTCAGCGGCCCCCGGTGGTATTCCTTGCGTGTCATCACCGGAGCAACGTAACCCGAACGCGTGGGCACAACCTGACAAGGGCACTGCACAGCGAGACTTAGACTGCCCGCCATGCCAACGCCAGCCCGCGCCTTCACCACCGTTGCCTTGGTCGCCGTGGCCGCTGCCGGGGGTTTGCTGGGGGCGCGCTGGCTCGGTGACACCTTGAGCGACCCGAGTTGTGAGTTCGTGGTGTCAGGAATGTCCGAGACGACGACGACCGAGCGAGCGGCGAATGCGTCGACTATTGCCTGGGAGTCGGTCGAGCGAGGTCTTGCACCGCGGGCGGCGACCATCGCCATCGCCACCGCAATCCAAGAGTCCAAACTGCAGAACATCAACTACGGGGACGCTGACTCGATCGGGTTGTTTCAACAGCGTCCCAGCCAGGGTTGGGGCACCGAGGAAGAAATTCTGGACCCCGTCTACTCCACCAACGCCTTCTACGACGCGCTGGTGGAGGTGGACGGCTGGCAGGACGGCGTCATCACCGAGGTGGCTCAGACGGTGCAGCGCAGCGCCTTCCCGACCGCTTATGCCGACCATGAGGCCGAAGGCCGCGTGATGGCCTCAGCCCTGACCGGCGAAACGGCCGCAGCGGTCACCTGCGACGTCGACGCGCCCACCGGCGCGGGGGACGCCTCCGCGCTGGCCGATGAACTCCAAGGCTTGGGTATGCAGGCAAGCAGCACCGGAGCCTCGCAGGTCACGGTGACCGGAGGCGACGTCAGCGAGGCGTGGGCGATCGCAGGCTGGGCCGTGACCCACGCTCAGGGACGCCAGATCACGTCAGTCAGCGTGGACGACCTCGTCTGGAACCGGGACGACAACCCTGATGTGTGGAGCCGCCCAGCCCCCGCGCAAGACGAAGCCACCGTCACGATGATGGTGGCTCCGTGACGGTGGCTCCGCGCTTTGGCGTCCGCCGAAGGATTGAGCAGTCTTAGTGCTTTAGCGCTCGCTGACCGGGACGTAGTCGCGCTCGGGGTAGCCGGTGTAGACCTGACGGGGGCGACCGATCTTGGTGGCCGGGTCGTTGATCATTTCGTGCCACTGAGCGATCCACCCAGGCAAGCGGCCGATCGCGAACAGCACCGTGAACATGTTGGTCGGGAAGCCCATCGATTCGTAGATCAGGCCGGTGTAGAAGTCGACGTTCGGGTAGAGCTTGCGCTCCACGAAGTAGTCGTCCTCAAGCGCCTTCTGCTCCAACTCCATCGCCAAATCAAGGGTCTGGTTGGTGCCGAGCTTAGTCAAGATGTCGTGGGCGGTGTCGCGGATGATCGCCGCGCGCGGGTCGTAGTTCTTGTAGACCCGGTGGCCGAAGCCCATGAGCTTGACGCCGTCTTCCTTATCCTTGACCTTGCGGACAAACTCCGACACGTCGCCGCCGTCGGCCTTGATGCCGTCGAGCATGCTTAATACGGCCGAGTTGGCCCCACCGTGCAGCGGGCCGGAAAGCGCGTGGATGCCGGCGGAGATCGAGTTGAAGAGGTTGGCCTCGGACGACCCGACCAGTCGCACCGTCGACGTCGAGCAGTTCTGCTCGTGGTCGGCGTGCAGGATGAAGAGCAGGTCCAGGGCCTTGACCAGGTCCGGGTCCATCTCGTAGCGCTCGGTCGGCTGCCCGAAGGTCATCCACAGGAAGTTCTCGACCAGGTTGTAGTCGTTGTTCGGGTAGAGGAAGGGCTGGCCCTGGCTCTTACGGAATGCGTACGCCGCGATCGTCGGCAGCTTGGCCATCAACCGTACGGTCGAGATCTCGGCCTGCTCCGGGTCGAAGGGGTCTTGGCTGTCTTGATAGAAGGTGCCAAGCGCCGACACGGCCGAGGACAACACGGGCATCGGGTGGGCGTCGCGGGGGAAGCCGCCGAAGAAACTCTTCATGTCTTCGACCAGCAACGTGTGGTTGCGCAACTTGAGGTCGAACTCCGTCAATTGGATCTCGCTCGGGAGCTCGCCGTAGATCAGCAGATAGCTGGTCTCCAAGAAGCTCGAACCCTTCGCCAACTGCTCGATGGGGTAGCCGCGGTATCGTAGGATACCCGCTTCACCATCGATGTAGGTGATGTCCGATTTGCACGAGGCAGTGTTGACGAAGCCGACATCGAGCGTCACATCCCCCGTGGTTTTCATCAGCGCGCTGATGTCCAGACCCGAGTTGCCCTGCGTAGAGGGAACCACCTCTAGGTCTAGTTCGTAATCCTTATGGCGGAGTGTGGCTTTGTCGGTCATGCAGTCCTCCTGATCACGCCCGCTATGGGGCGGTGTGGGCGAATGCAGCGTCACTCACGGGAAGTGGCGCCGGGACTCCTCTACTCTTCGTGCTCCTGCGGGGGCAACGCGGTGACGATCGGGTGATCCTTGGCGATGACACCCAACTTAGCTGCACCTCCGGGGCTACCTAGGTCGTCGAAGAATTCGACGTTTGCTTTGTAATATTCGGCCCATTCTTCAGGCGTGTCGTCTTCGTAATAAATCGCCTCGACGGGGCACACCGGCTCGCAGGCACCACAGTCGACGCACTCATCGGGGTGAATGTAGAGCATGCGCTCACCCTCGTAGATGCAGTCCACCGGGCACTCTTCAATGCAGGCCTTGTCCTTGAGGTCGACACAGGGCAGAGCGATCACGTACGTCATGACAGACAGTATGAACGACAGCCGCGAGTGCTCGAAACGCACTCGCCGAGGTGGCAGCCATAGGTGCTCGTCGTCACTGGCACGTGACCCCGTTCGAGGGCTGGTAGGTCGTGGTGTATTCGTCGGTATGAACGACGTCGCCGGACTTCACAAGGTCTCGAGCCATCGTGATGGTGAAGCCGTCGACGGCGCCCTGATCTAGACAGTCGGGGCCGGTCTCGGTCTTGATTTCGGGGCTGGTGAAGTTGCGGCGCTCGCCTTCGCGGGTCTTCACGGTGTATTGGCGGTCGCCGTAGAACTTCATCACGATCGAGTCGCCTGCGATATACGTGCGAACGATGATCGGCGAGGTGGTGTCGTTGGTCCATACGTTGTCGATAGAACCGACCGAGATCGTGGCTTCCCGCCCGGCGGGGTAGCGGGAGATGTAGTACTGGTGGGGTTGGAAGGCGTCGAGCTGAACCCCAGAGAACCAGGCGGTGTTCAGCACCGCCGTCGACACTTGGGACAGTCCACCTCCGATGCCTTTGACCAGGCGACCTGACGAGATGACGCCCGCGTCGACATACCCCCGGTCCCGACTGATCGGGGCCAACGTGTCCGCCAAACTGAACTGATCGCCCGGCATCACTACCGTGCCGTTGACGTAGGTCAGGCCGACCCTGATGTTCTCCGTGCGCCCCACATTGTCTGCGCCGGTGGGAAATTCAGTGGAGAAGTCAGCCATCACCTTGTCCACCTTCCACTTTTTGGCGTCCTTGTCCGTCACATCAGGCTGAACCTCAACGGTCTCGACAGTGATGGTGCGCCCATCGACGGTGACCGGCCCCTGGCCGTCGGGGGCTGCGGTCACGTCGCTCGCGTCGCTCCCGCTCGTCGACGCCGCATCGTCACCACCGGAGATAGTGCCCTCATCCGGGGCCACCGACAGGTCAGCTTGCACGATTTCTGCGAGGGCGAGCACCACGCCGGGCTCATTGACCTCCTTGCCGACCTTGGCCTTCACGATCTTTGGCTTGTTGTTGTCAGCGAGCCGCACCGTTGCATCCTTCGCCGGCTGCTCTATGTCGACCAGTGCACCGGCCACGATGTCAGCGGCCCCTTCGGCGTCCATGATCAGCGCGAGCCCTTCGCCGATAGCACTCTCTTCGCCGTCACTCTCTTCGCCACCGGCACCCTGCACGCTCAGCAACCGCGACAACTGATTGGGACTGATGGTCACTGTGGTGTCTTCGTCGGTGACGTCGATGACGATGGAGTCGGCAAGCGCAGGCTCGGCCACATCGGTCACAAAGGCCTCCACCTCCTCGGCGGTGAACGCCGCTGCCACCGTGGTGCTTTGCGCGGTGACACTGGTTTTTTGCGGCCATCCGCTAGCGATCCTTTCCGCCGTTGTGGCAGTGTCGACGAGCACCCCGTCTTCGGGCAGGGTGGTCTTGACTTCGCCCCGCGACAACACCACCGTGGCCTGCACCGGCTCACGCGACAGGGTCTCGTTGGTCGCCTCAACGGCCGCTTCGAGGGCCTCGGTATCGATGCTTGTGGTGAGCTCGATCTGACGGCCACCACCGGTCAACCGGGCCCACATGTCGCGCGGATCGAACGAAACGCTGGCCACACCAGCGACCGTGTCGTCGAGGTCAAAAGTCAATCCGGATTGAGCTGGCGTCAAGGTTGCTTGCTCGCCGTCCAACTCCACTTGGATCGGGGCCGAAGCGAGGTCGGCCAACTTGTCCTCCAACACGCTGCGAGCGCTCGTTTCGCTGAGCGTGCCGA